>DATBPR010000036.1:0-3693 GCA_036561285.1 Candidatus Limnocylindrales bacterium
CGGGTCACGGCGGCCTATCCCGGCGTGGCGGGCAAGGAATCGATCATCACCGCCTACCTGAACGAGATCTTCTACGGTCACGGCGCCTATGGCATCGCCGCCGCCGCCAGCATCTACTTCGGCGTCGGCGACCTGACGAAGCTCACGCCCGCTCAGGCGGCGCTGCTCGCGGGCCTCCCGAAGTCGCCGACGAACTTCGACCCGTACAACTACGCCAAGCCGGACGCGAAAGGCCGGCTCGTCGTCCCGCCGACCGCACCGCCGGTGGTCCGCCGGAACTACATCCTCGAGAGCCTCTCGAACTCGCGCTGGACGCGGCTCTCGGACGCCGAGCTCCAGCAGGCCCTGGCCGAGCCCGTCGTCCTCGCCGGCGACAAGCCGCTCTCCTTCCGCGCGCCGCACTTCACCTGGCAGGTTCGACGCCAGCTCCAGGAGATCCTTGGCTCCAACGCATCGATCGAGACCGGCGGCTACACGGTGATCACGACGCTCGACTGGCGGGCCCAGCAGCTCGCGGAGAAATGGCTTTCCGCGGGCGCGATCGCTCCGAACCTCTCGCGGAAGGGTTCCTCGTCGCTCCTTTCCAGGCTGAAGGTCGGCGCCGCGGACCGGGCCTGGATCAACGCCCTCCGCGGCAAGGACCTCCACAACGGGGCGCTGGTCGCGATCGACTACCGGACCGGCGACGTCCGGGCGTACGTCGGCAGCGCCGGCTACTACCGCGACTCGCTGGCGAGCCGCAAGTTCGAGCCGAAGTACGACGCCGCCGGCGACGGCGTCCGGCAGCCGGGCTCGGCCTGGAAGCCGATCACCTACGCCAGCGCGTTCGACACGAAGCGCCTGACCCCGGGCAGCCTCCTCCTCGACATCGCCAGTCAGCTTGCACCCCGCTGGACGCCGCGCGACGCGGACCAGCTCGATCGCGGGCCGGTCCTCGTCCGGAAGGCGCTGCAATACTCGCTGAACGTGCCCGCGATCCGGGCGTTCCAGCGGGTCGGGACCGCCGCCGTCTCCGCCCGGGCGACGAAGTTCGGGATCCAGTTCGCCGGCGGGACGAAGCTCTTCCGGGAGGCGGGCCTCGCCGCCGCGCTCGGCACGGTCGAGGTGACGCCACTCGACCTGACCTCAGCCTACGGAGCGATCGCGAACGGCGGGGCGCGTGTCCCACCACGGATGATCCTCGAGATTCGCGATCCGACGGGCAAGGTCGTCTATCGTGCGCCGTCGAAGTCCAAGGCGACCCAGGCGGTCAGCCCGCAGGCCGCGTTCCTCGTCGCCGACATCCTCCAGGGCAACACCGACCCGCACCAGAACTCGATCTGGGCGAAGGTGCTGGAGATCCGGAACGGGCCGTCCGGCCAGCGCCGCCCGGTCGCCGCGAAGACGGGCACCGCGAGCGATGCCACGGACCTCGCCACGTACGGGTTCCTGGCGCCGCCGAAGGATCCGAACGCGCCCGCCATGGCGATCGGGCTCTGGATGGGCAACAGCGACCATTCGACCCCACGCTCGCGGCAGCCCGCGATCTCGCTGACCGCCGCCGCGCCGCTGTGGCACGCGTTCGTCCGCGACCTGACGAACAAGCAACCGGTCGCCAGCTTCGTTCCCCCGAAGGGCGTCGTCCAGGCGCGGATCGACGCGTGGACCGGCGGCAAGCCGGGGCCCTGGACCCGCAACACGATCAGCGAGTGGTTCATCAGCGGGACCCAGCCCGGGGCGAAGAACGCGGTCGATCCGCCCGGCCTCCTCTATTCCCCGTCCTGTGGCGGCTGGCGGGTCGACCCGGTCAAGGCCGAGCTCGGCCCGAGGTCGTGGGACTTCGCCGACGCGGCGTGGCTCGCCCGGGCGCGGCGTGGCGTCGGCGTCAGCGGCCAGTTCGGGACGCGGACGGCCTTCTTCTGGGGCCGGACCGGCTGGGGCGGGCCGCTCTTCGGGAGCTGTGCGCCGGCACCGAAGCCGAGGGACACCAAGCCCGGCAAGGGCCCGGGTGGCGGGCCGCCGGGGCCTGGCGAACCGGGCAAGCCCGGGAAGCCCGGCAAGCCCACTCCTCCCCCGCCGTCGCCCGGTCCTGGCGGGAACCAACCGTGACGATCGAGCCCGGGTTCGGGCGATCCGTCGTCCGCGGGGCGGGTCTCGCGATCGGGGTCGCGCTCGTGGCCCTCGTCATCCTCGTCGGGCTTGCCGCGATCCAGGTCCTCGTGCTGATGTTCATCGCGGTGATCCTGGCGTCCGGGCTCCAGCCGATCATCGACTGGCTGCGCGGCCGGCTGCCGATCGGGCGCAGCCCGACGATCCTCATCGTCTACGGCATGTTCCTCGCGACCGTGGTCGGCCTGACCGTCGTGGTCGTCCCGACGGCGATCGCCCAGGCGCAGCGGGTCGTCGCGTCGGTGCCGCCAGCGCTCGAGGCGGCGAGGACGTGGGCCGCCACCCTCGAGCCGGCCGCGGTCTCTCGCACCGTGACCGCCCTCATCGACGAGATCGCCGCGACCGTCAAGGCACCGGGTGCCGCCCAGCCGGACCAGGTGATCGCCGTCGGGCTGACCGTCGCCCAGACCGTCATGGTCCTGCTGACGCTGCTGACCGTCGTGTACTTCTGGCTGACCGAGCGGGCCCGGCTCCAGCGCTACATCCTCGCGTTCGTCCCCCGCGACCGCCGCCGCGGGAGCCACCGGGCGTGGAACGCGGCCGAGAGCCGCCTCGGCCGGTGGGTCCGCGGCGAGCTGATCCTGATGGGCGCGATCGGGCTCGGGACGTCGGTCGCGTACACGCTGCTGGGCGTGCCGGCCGCCCTGCTGCTCGGGCTCTTCGCGGCGCTGGCCGAGGCGATCCCGATCGTCGGCCCGCTGATCGGCGCCATTCCGGCGGTGCTCGTCGCCCTGACCGTCTCGCCCCAGCTCGCCCTGGTCGTCGCCGGCGTCTACCTGGTCCTCCAGATCATCGAGGGCAACGTCCTGGTCCCGATCGTGATGCGCAACACGATCGGCATCTCGCCGTTCCTTGTGATCCTCAGCGTCCTCATCGGCGGCGCCGCGGGTGGCTTCGCCGGGGCGCTCCTCGCCGTCCCGATCGCGGCGGTCGGCGAGGTCCTCATCGAGGGGTTCCAGCGTCGCGCGGTCCCCGTCGCGCAGGATCCCCTGGCCACCGAGGCGATCGCGGGCCGCACCGCCGAGGCGGACGACGGCGAAGGTGACGGCGAGACGCGCGGGCCGGATGCGACCGCCGTTCCGGCCGGGAGCGGCTGACGCCCGACGAGCAGCCGCCGCGGCCGTCCCGACCCTCCCTCGACGAGTGCAACGAATCTGCAAGGCGGCGAATGGAACGCGGATCTCCGGCGGCTCGCCCGGTCTGGCACGACTCGTTCGACGCCCGCCGGGCGCGAGGGACCGAGGATCCGTGAGCCCACGACCGTTCCAGCTCCATGACCGCTGAGGCCCAGGGCACCCGCTCGCATGCAGCCGATCGGGCCGACGCGACGCAGCCCTTCGACGATCTCGCGTCGGTCCTGGCCGGCATCAGCGCCGGAGTCAGCGTCCAGGACGCCAGCGGCCGCCTGATCTACGTCAACGACGACGCGGCCCGGATGGCGGGGTTCGAATCGCCGGCGGCCATGCTGTCGGCGACACCGGACGCCCTTGCCCGGTTCTCGCTCATCGGCGAAGACGGGCGCCCGTTCGACACGGCCGATCTGCC
>DATBPR010000037.1:0-2732 GCA_036561285.1 Candidatus Limnocylindrales bacterium
GACGTCGAGCGCACGATCGTCGCGATAGGCGGCGGCGGGTTCCAGATGGAGCCCGACAACCCGCTGCTCGACGATCACCTGCTCGCGCTCGCTCGCGAGCGTTCAGGCCGGGACCGGCCCCGGATCTGCCTGATCCCGACCGCGACCGCGGACGATCCGGAGCTGATCGCGGACTTCCGGCGCCTGTTCGAGCCGAGGGCCGAGACCACCGTCCTGGGCCTGTTCGAGCGCACGGACGCGGACCTCACGGAGGTCGCCCTGGGCCAGGACGCGGTCTACGTGACCGGCGGCAACTCGGCCAACCTCCTCGCCCTGTGGCGCCTCCATGGGCTGGACCGGGCCCTCCGCACCGCTTGGAACGCCGGGGTCGTGATGGCGGGGATGTCGGCCGGGGCGATCTGCTGGTTCGAGTCCTGCACGACGGACTCCTTCGGCCCGACGCTCCGCCCGCTCCACGGCGCGCTCGGGATCCTCGACGGGAGCTTCGTCCCGCACTACCACGGCGAGGGCCAGCGGCGCCCGCTCCTGCTGGACCTGATCGGTCGCGGCGAGCTGCCCGCCGGCTACGCGGCCGATGACGGCGCGGCGCTCGTCTTCCGGGATCGCACGCTCGTCGAGGTCGTGACCTCCGACCCGGCCGCCGGGGCCTGGCGGGTCGAGCCGGACGGCCGCGGCGGCGCCGTCGAGACGGCCCTCCCGACGCGCTTCCTCGGCGCCTGAGTCAGCCTCAGCCCTGAGCCTCCGCGATCGGCGTCCACGCGGCGCGGACGTCGTCCCACGTCGCGATCGGCCGGACCGCGTCGGGGCCTTCGGCGGCGAGCCGGCGCGCGGCGGCGGTGGCTACGGTCTCGGTCCAGCCGGGCGGGACGAGCCGTGGCGCGAGGTCGGCGAGCGGGGCGAGGACGAACAGCCGCTGCGCCGCGTCCCGATGGGGGACCACGAGCAGGCGGTCCGCCTTGCCGGGATCCAGCGACATCCCCTCCAGCGGCCGGTCGATCGACAGGCGGGAGCGGCCGAAGACGATCAGGTCGAGGTCGAGCTCGCGCGGGCCCCAGCGCTCTCGCTCCTGGCGGCCGAATGCCCGCTCGAGCTGCTTGAGCGCGACGAGCAGCGCGACAGCGCCCGATGCCGGTTCGGCGCCCGCCGGCACGTCGAGGGCGACGACCGCGTTCCGGAACCGCGGCTGGTCGACGACGCCGACCGGCGCGGTCTCGTACAGCCGGCTCACGGCGTGGAGCCGGGTGTCCGCGAGGGCCGCCAGCGCGCGGACGCCACCGGCCACCGCCCGCGTCGGATCACCGAGGTTCGCCCCGAGCCCGATGTATGCGCGGATCCGCCGCATCGGCCGGCGCTCCTCCCTCCTAGACTCGCCCCCGTGGCACGCGTCGCCGCCATCATCTTCCATCCACCGGCCGCACCCGGCGCCGGACCCCTCACCACGATCCTGAGCGAGGTCCGCCGGCGCAACGCGGAGCGTCACCGCGCGGGCTTCGCCGGCCTCGGCGCGGACGCCGAGATCGTCGACGAGCTGGGGTCCGCCGGGTCATTCGGCGCGGCGCTTCGCGAGCGGGTCACGGTCTCGACCTGGGACGGCGTCGTCGTCCTCGGCTCGGGCAGCCTGCCCCTCGCCCGGCAGCCCGATCGCGCGTCGTTCGTCGCGGCGGCCGCGGGTCCCGCGGGCACGGCCCTCGCGAACAACCGGTACTCCGCGGACGCGATCGCGGTCGCCGGCACGGCGCCCCTCGAGAGGCTGCCGGACCTCGCCTCCGACAACGGGCTGCCGCGGCTCCTGGAGCGAGCCGGTGTCACGGTCGGCGATCTTCGCGATCGCTGGCGCCTCCAGGTCGACCTGGACTCGCCGCTGGACGCCATCCTGACGGACGCTCGCGGGACGCTCGACACACTCGCCCGGCGCGACCTCGACGTCCCGGCCCTGCGCGCCGGGCTGGCCGGCGTCCAGGCGACCGCGCGGGACGCGTCGCGGGAGCTCCTCGTCGCCGGCCGCGCCTCCGCGCGGGGCCTCGCCTGGCTGGAGACCCGGACCGCCTCCCGAACGCGGGCCCTGGTGGAGGAGCGCGGCTTCGGGACGCGCCCGCCCGAGCAGCGACCGGTCCGCTCCAGCCTCGGGCTGCTGCTCGACCGCGACGGCCCCGAGAGCCTCGGCCCGCGGCTGACGGAGCTCGCCGACGCCGCCCTGGTCGACAGCCGGGTCCTGCTCGCCCACCGGTTCGGCGCCGACGAGCGGAGCTGGCCCAGCGCCGAGGACCGTTTCGCCAGCGATCTGCTGCTTCCGGACCGGATCACCGATTCGTGGCTCCGGGCACTGACGGTGTCCGTCCGCGAGGCGCCGATCCCGGTCCTCCTCGGCGGCCACACGCTCGTCGGGCCGGGGCTGCGGCTCGTGCTCGGGAGCCGGCCGTGGACCTGAAGCCCGTCCCGGGGCCGCCGGAGGACGTGCCGTCGGACCCGGACCTGCTCGAGGCGGTCCGCGACGAGATCCGGCGCGACGGGCCGATGACCTTCGCCCGGTTCATGGAGATCGCGCTCTACGACCCGGCACGAGGGTACTACCGATCGCCCGAAGCCCGACCCGGGCGCGCGGGCGACTTCCTGACGGCCCCCGAGGCCAGCCCGATCTTCGGCCGGACGGTCGCCCGGTTCGCGGCGGGCGTCCATGCCGCGCTCGGGTCGCCGGCGCGGTTCCCGATCCGCGAGCACGGCGCCGGCGAAGG
>DATBPR010000038.1:0-1603 GCA_036561285.1 Candidatus Limnocylindrales bacterium
AGTCGATGCCATATGCCGCGTGCTCCTTCGGCGCGCCGCCGATCCCCATCCCGAGGATCAGCCGGCCGCCGCTCGCGATCTGGAGGGTCGAGGCCATCCGGGCGAGCACCGCCGGGTGCCGGTTCATCACGTTGATGACGAACGGGCCGACGGTGAGCCAGCTCGTCGCGGCCGCCGTCATCGAGAGGATCGTCCAGTTCTCGACGACCGGCACTGTTCGATCGCGCTGGCCGACGAAGTGGTCCCACGCCCAGACGCCCTGGTAGCCAGCGGCCTCGAGCCGCTTGGCGCTGTCGAGCCACCAGCCGGGCTCGGCGCGGATGGTCCGGAGCGTGACTCCGATCGGAAGTGACTCGGTCACCGGCCGTGCCCCGCGGCCGTCGCGCAACTCGCGGGCCCCGCGACCTGTCCATCCATGCATGGAGGGACTGCTGGAGCGGATGGCAGGCCGCGTCCGCTCGCGGGATCGGCGATCGTTAGCCGCCGGAGGCTACCAATCGGGTGAAACCGGTCCGAATCGGCGACCGCAGCGGCGCGAAGAGTCCCGGGGTGCATGGATGGCCAAGTCGCCTGGCCACTAGGGCCGCGGACCTGGTCAGATGCCCACCGGGAGAACGTTGGGACGGCTGGCCCTCGCCGGTGAGGATGGATTCGCGGGTCCATTAGCCGTTGCCGGCTAACTCTCGGGTCGCGAGGCGCTGTGAGGAGCTCCGGTCCTGGCCGTTCGTTCCCGGCGTGGGCATTCGACCAGTTCGGGGGGAGGACGCCGGCCAGCACGGCCTACAGACCGGTCTCGAACAGGCGGATGTCCTCGGGCGAGATCACGTGGCCGTCGCCGCGGCTGAACTCGAGCAGCTTCCTGCCGCCGAGCGACTCCAGTTCGGCCGGGAACCGCCCGATCATGTCGAGCACGACCTGCTGGATCCGGGCCGCGTTCTGGGCGAAGACCTCGGTCACGGACTGGGCGTCGACCGCCTCCGTCCCCTCGAGCACGCCCGCGTCGTAGTCCGTGATCAGGGCGATGTTGACGACCGACATCCCGAGCTCGCGGCAGAGATACGCCTCGGGATACTGGGTCATCGAGATGACCTCCCAGCCGGCGTCGCCGAACCACTTCGACTCGGACTTCGTCGAGAAGCGGGGGCCGTTGATGATCACGATCGTGCCCGTCTCGTGGAACGGGATCTCGTGCTCCCGGATGACCTCGGCGGCGATGCCCCGCAGGACCGGGTCATAGATGTCGGCGGAGCTGACATGGGTGACGATCGGGCCGTCGAAGAACGTGCACTCGCGGCCGGAGGTCCGGTCGACGAACTGGTCGCACAGGACGAAGTCGCCGGGCTTCACGTGAGCCTGGAGCGAGCCCGCCGCGCACGGCGAGATCACCGCCTGCACGCCGAGCGAGCGCATCGCCCAGACGTTCGCCCGGTAGTTGATCCGGTGCGGCGGGATCGTGTGGCGGCGGCCGTGGCGGGGCAGGAACGCGACCTTCCGGCCGCTCACCTCGGCGAGGAAGAACGAATCCGACGGCGGACCGTAGGGCGTGTCCACCTTGATCTCGCGGACGTCGTCGAGCAGCGAGTAGAAGCCCGATCCTCCGAAG
>DATBPR010000039.1:0-2126 GCA_036561285.1 Candidatus Limnocylindrales bacterium
CATCCAGAGCTGCTCGCGCGCCTCGAGGATGCCGTAGCCCGACTGCTCGCCGCCGGCCACCATGTTCATGATCCGGCGGATCTTCTTGGTCTCGGTGGCCACGTCGAAGCCGAAGATCCGGGCCGTGCCGCTCGACGGCAGGAGCAGCGTGGTCAGGATCTTGATCAGGGTCGTCTTGCCCGCGCCGTTCGGGCCGAGCAGCCCGAAGAACTCGCCCGGCTCGACCTCGAGGTCGACGCCGTCGAGCGCGACCACGGGCTTCGGCTTGACCTTGTAGACGCGTCGGACGCCGCGAACGTCGATCGCGAGCGGCGGCGCGCCGGCATCGCGGGCGGGCAGTGTGGCGGACACGGAACACCCCGAGCAGACGGCGTTGAGGGACGCGGAGTGTACCCCTCGATGCCCGTTTTGGGTAGGGCGCCATCGTCCACGTGTGAGATATCGATCGAACACGACGGGTGGCCGGGTAGGCTTCGCCGGATGACCAGGCCGACGAGCTCCGGAGGCCCGGCGATCCGGCTCGGGCTGCGCGCGAACGCCGGCCAGTTCGCGCTGCTGGTCGGCGTCAACGCACTCGTCGGCGGGATGGTCGGCCAGGAGCGGACCGTCCTGCCGCTTCTCGCGACGAACGTCTTCGGCATCACGAGCGCGGTCACCGCCCTGACCTTCCTCGCTGCTTTCGGGGTCACGAAGGCCCTCGCCAACCTGGCCGCCGGCGGCCTCGCCGACCGGTTCGGTCGCAAGCCGGTCCTGGTCGCCGGCTGGATCGTCGGCCTGCCGGTGCCGCTGCTGCTGATCTGGGCGCCGACCTGGGGCTGGGTCGTGCTTGCGAACGTCCTCCTCGGGGTGAACCAGGGCCTGACCTGGTCCACGACAGTGATCATGAAGATCGATCTCGTCGGCCCGGCCCGCCGCGGCCTCGCGATGGGGCTGAACGAAGCCGCCGGGTACGGGGCTGTCGCCATCACGGCCCTGGTGACCGGGCTGATCGCGGCGCGGTACGGGCTCCGGCCGGCGCCCTTCCTCGTCGGCCTCGCCTACGCCGGCGCCGGCCTCGCGGCGTCGACGCTGTTCGTCCGCGAGACGACGGGCCACGTCCGCCTCGAACAGGGGATCGGTGCGGCAGCGAAGCCCGCCTGGCGCGCGATCGTCGCGCGGACGACGTTCCGCGACCGGTCGCTGTCCGCGGCCTGCCAGGCCGGCCTGGTCAACAACCTCAACGACGGGATGGCGTGGGGTCTGCTGCCGATCTTCTACCTCGCGCACGGCCTGTCGATCGCCGAGATCGCGGTCGTCACGGCGATCTACCCCGGCGTCTGGGCCGTTGCCCAGATCGGGACAGGCGCCTGGTCCGACCGGGTCGGGCGGAAGCCACTCATCGTCGGCGGGATGCTCCTGCAGGGAGCCGCGATCGCGGGCATCGCGGTCGGGTCGGAGTTCGCGGCGTGGTTCGTCGCCGCAATGGTGCTCGGGCTCGGGACCGCCCTCGTCTATCCGACGCTCCTCGCCGCGGTCGCGGACGTGGCCGAGCCGTCGTGGCGGGGCTCGGCGATCGGCGTCTACCGGCTGTGGCGTGACCTCGGCTTCGCGATCGGGGCGTTCGTGGTCGGGATCGCCGCGGACCGGGTCGGCGCACAGGCCGCGATCGCGATCGTGGCCGCGCTGACGGCCGGTTCGGGGCTGGTCGTCCTCGCACGGATGCGGGAGACACGGCGGCTGCCGGGCGACGTGCCCGTGATGGCAAGCGAGACGCCGGCGAGCGCCTGACAGCACCCGTCAATCGGCGCATGATGCCGGCGGGACGGCGCGCGGGAGAGCCATGAAGCGAGCCCGGGGACTCTCGACCCTCCTCATCGGATGCCTGGTCGCCGCCTGTGGCGCCGGCGCCCCGCCGGCATCGCCGGCGCCGACCGCGGCTCCCGCCGCCAGCGTCGAGCCGATCGCGCCGAGCCCGTCGGCGATCGGTGTCGAGGCGTCGCCGACCCCCGGCTCCAGCGTGAGCGGGACGACCGGGTTCACGGACCAGGTCGAGGCGGTCCCCGCGGGCTGGGCCCGGTTCGCCGATCCGGACGGCCTGTTCACCGTCGCCTTCCCGGGCAAGCCGGCGCGAGACGCGGGTCCCGCCG
>DATBPR010000040.1:0-4523 GCA_036561285.1 Candidatus Limnocylindrales bacterium
CGCGTGGCGGAAGAATCGCCAGCCCAACGCGGGCTCATCGGCGATCGGGACGGACCTCAACCGGAACTACCCGTACGACTGGGGCTGCTGCGGCGGCTCGTCCGGCTCGAAGTCGTCGCTCACCTACCGCGGCCCGAAGGCGCTGTCCGCACCGGAGACGCAGGCGGTCACGAGGTTCGTCCTGAGCCGCGTCGTCGGCGGGATCCAGCAGATCAAGGCCCACATCACGTTCCACACGAACGGCCAGCTCATCCTGTGGCCGTACGGCCACACGAAGACGGACGTCCCGGCGGACATGACGATCGACGACCACCGCGTCTTCGTCGCCATCGGCAAGGCGATGGCCGCCCGGAACGGGTACAAGGCCGAGCAGTCGAGCGACCTCTACATCACCGACGGCGACCAGATCGACTGGCTGTACGGCCGACAGCGCATCTTCACCTACACGGTCGAGCTGTATCCGCCCGAGACGGGGTCGGTCTGGACGGACTTCTACCCACCCGACGAGAGGATCGCCGCCGCCACGGCCCGAAACCGGAGCGCGCTGCTCTACTTCCTGAGCGTGGCCGGCTGCCCATACGCGGTGATCGGCAAGACGGTCCAGAACTGCGGACCGTTCTTCGACGACATGGAGATCTCGCGCGGTTGGGTCGTGAATCCCGACGGGACCGACACCGCCCGCTCGACGAGCCGCTTCGTCCGGGGGAACCCTTCGCCGACCAACGCATTCGGCCGCCGCATACAGCCGGACGGCACGACGTCAGGCCGCTACGCCTTCGTCACGGGCGCCGCCGCCGGCTCCAGTGCGAACACGAACGACCTCGACGGCAGGACGACGATCAGGAGCGTCCCGATCGCCCTGCCGGCGACGCCGGGAAGGCTCTCGTTCTGGTATGTCTGGGCCCACGGCCCGAGCAGCGTCTCGGACTACCTCCGCCTGTATGTCCAGGACGAGGCCGGAACCCGGCACCTCGCGTGGCACGTCGACGGCAGCTCGTCGACCGTCGGAGCGTCGTGGCATCAGGCCCGGGTCAACCTCGCCGCCTACGGCGGACAGAAGATCCGCCTGCTGTTCCAGGCGAACGACGGCGGGCGCGACAGCCTGGTCGAAGCCCTCGTGGACGACATCCGGGTGGAGCGGCCTTCGTAGACCGTCGCCACTCGCGCCTTCGCGCCGGCCCCTCGCGGGGCCGGGGCCGCGGGAACCGCATCGGGCACGCTGGCGTCAGGAGCCGCAACCACGCCGGCCCGATGCGGCCGGCAGCCCGGAGGGCGAAGCGATGCGGCGAACCCGATTCCACGGACCGGACCCGGCCGGACGCCGAGGGCGACTGGCCCTCGGTCTGTCCGGGGCGGCCCTGGCGATCTTCCTGACGGCCACCCCGGCTCTCGCATGCGGCGGGCTGATCGGGCCGAACGGCGCGGTCAACCTGCTCCGGACCACGACGTTCGCGGGCTACCACGACGGCGTCGAGCACTACGTCACCGCGTTCCAGTTCGCGGGCGGCGGCGGCCAGTTCGGCTCGATCACGCCCCTGCCCGGCATCCCGACGAGCGTCGTGAAGGGTGGCGACTGGACGCTCCAGCGCCTGATCCGCGAGACGAACCCGATCTTCGCCGAAGCCGCCCCGGCGGCATCGAGCGCCGATCGCCTCGGCGCCGTCGAGCTGATGAACGTCAAGATCGATGCCCTCGACATCACCGTCCTGAAGGGCGGCGCGAACGACATCGGCCAGTGGGCGACCGCCCACGGCTTCCGGCTCCCCGCCGATGCGCCCGAGGTCCTCGACTTCTACGCGAAGCGGAGCCAGATCTTCCTCGCCGCGGCATTCGATGCCGATGCGGCGAAGGCTCGCGGCCAGCAGGTCGGCGACGGCACGCCGGTCCACATCACGATCCCGACGGCGAACCCCTGGGTCCCGCTCCGGATCCTCGGCCTCGGCAAGACCGCAGCAGAACCGGTCCAGGCCGATGTCTACCTGCTGACCGATCACGCCCCGGCGTTGCTGCCGGCCCCGACCGGCTCGAACGGAATCCGCCTGGATGCGAGCGAGTCGGCCTCTGACGGCCTGCTCACCGATCTCCGCTCCGATCGCGGGATGGACTGGATCCCCCAGTCCGGCTGGTTGACGAAGGTCGCGGTCGACGGGACCGCGGGCCAGCTCGACTACGACCTCGCGGTCGATGCCTCCGGCGCCGGCCGGCCATCGGCGGTCGCCGCCGGCCTGGCGCTGCCGTCCGACCCGCCGGTCCAGACGCCGGTCGACATGAGCCGGCTGTTGATCGCCCTCGCCTTCGTCGGCGTCGGGCTCGTCGGCGTGGGCCTGATCGGCTCGTCCCGCGCCGGCACCCGTCCCGCCGGCTCGTGAGGACGCGGCGGCGGGCGACCGGCAACGGCTCGCCCGCCGCCGGATATCGGCCATGAGTACCGGACGGCGCACGGTCCTCGGCTTCGGCTTCGCCGCCATCCTGGCGGCCGCGACGGGCATCGGCGCGAACGCGGTCTCCCACGCGGACGACCCGATCGTGATCCCGATCACCATCCACTGGTCGCACTACGACCCGGACCGGATCACGGTCCCCGTCGGCAAGCCGGTGACATTCGTGATCACGAACACGGACCCGATCGACCACGAGTGGATCGTCGGCGACGCCGCCCTCCACGAGCGGCACCGGACGGGCACGGAGCCGGTCCACAACGCCCGGCCGACCGAGATCTCGATCCCCGCCCGCAGCGAGCGCCGGACGACCATCACGTTTGCCGCCGCCGACACGCTCCAGTACATCTGCCACCTGCCGGGCCACGAGGCCTACGGCATGGTCGGCGTGCTGACCATCGCCCCGGGCGGGTAGCGCGCGAGGACCCGTCCGCCGGCGCACCAGCGTCCCTTGACGCCGCCCGTCGCGGCGTCCCACACTGCGCCGGGGTTCCTCCACGAGGTGCCGGTGGCGACGTCCGGACTCATCGTCCGCAATGCGCGCGTCCATCCCACGCTCGGCCGTCCGGTCGAGCCCGTCGACCTGTCGGTCGCGGATGCCACGATCACCGCCATCGCCCCGGCCGGCTCGATCGCCGCGGACGGACGCCCCGAGCTCGACGCCGCAGGACGTCTCCTCTCCCCGCCGCTCGTCGACCCGCACGTCCACCTGGATGCCGTCCTGACGGTCGGCGAGCCGCGCCACAACGAGAGCGGGACGCTGATCGAGGGCATCCAGACCTGGGCGGAGCGGAAGCCCTTCCTGACCCATGACGACGTCAAGGGCCGGGCCCGCGAGGCGATCCTCTGGGAGGTGGCCCAGGGGACCGGGCTGATCCGCTCGCATGTCGACGTCTGCGACCCCTCGCTGACCGCACTGCGCGCGCTGATCGAGCTCCGGGAGGAGCTCAGCAACCTCGTCGAGCTGAAGCTGATCGCCTTCCCCCAGGACGGCGTCCTGTCCTACCCCAACGGCAAGGACCTCATGCGCGAGGCGATGCGCCTCGGCTGCGACGTCATCGGCGGCATCCCGCATTACGAGTGGACACGGGAGGACGGCGTCGAGGAGGTCCATTTCCTGTTCGACCTCGCCCGCGAGACGGGGGCGCCCATCGATCTCCACTGCGATGAGACCGACGACGAGCACTCGCGCTTCCTCGAGGTGGTCGCCGCGCGGACGATGCGCGACGGGATGCAGGGTCGCGTCGTCGCCGGGCACACGACGGCGATGGGCTCCTACAACGACGCCTACGCGTTCAAGCTCCTGCAGATCCTGAAGCGAGCCGGCGTGACGATCGTCGCCAACCCCCTCGACAACGTCGTCCTCCAGGGGCGGTTCGACACCTACCCGAAGCGGCGCGGGATGACCCGGGTCAAGGAGCTCGACGCGGCGGGCGTCAACGTCGCCTGCGGCCACGACTCGATCATGGATCCGTGGTATCCGCTGGGGCGCGGCTCGATGCTCGACGCCCTCTCGATGCTCGTCCACGTCGCCCAGATGACGGGGCGCTCGGAGCTGTTCCGGGCGTACGAGATGATCACGACCAATCCCGCCCGGGCCGCCGGGCTGGAGTGGGGGGTGAAGGAGGGCCGCCCAGCGAACTTCGTGGTCTTCGACTGCGCCGACGAGGCCGAGGCGATCCGTCTCCGGCCCGCCGCGCGCTGGGTCGTTCGGAACGGCCGGGTCGTGGCCGAGACCGAGCCGGCACGGAGCGTGGTCCACGTCGACGGCTCCCCCAGGGCCGTGACGTTCGAGCACGCCGTCCCCGCCGGCTGATCGCACGCCCGGACCTCCGGAGTGCGCCGGATGTGGCGCGCACAGGGAAGGAGAGCGAACCCCACATGGCGACCGAATCGCTGCCGCTCGAGGGCATGCCCACCCACGAGGGCGACCTCTCGATCGAGCAGCATGGCATGGAGCCGATCCCCGAGACGGCTCGCTACGGATCGGTCAACCGCCTCTTCACCGTCTGGTTCAGCCCGAACCTCGTCCCGGCCGCGTTCTTCGTCGGAACGCTGGCGTCGATCATCGGACTCGGGTGGTGG
>DATBPR010000041.1:0-2016 GCA_036561285.1 Candidatus Limnocylindrales bacterium
ATGCGGCCGGCCGCGGGGCCGTTCAGTGTTCTGTCGCTCCCGTGAACGTGAAGGCCCCGATGCGCAGCGCCGGCACGACCGATACCCCCAGGAAGCCCTTGAGCAGCCGCCGGTCGCGGCCGACCGCCTCGACGGCGGCCATCGCGTCGAGGTAGCTCTGGGTGAACCGCAGGTTGCGCACGGGCCCGACGATGCGGCCGTGCTCCACGAGGAACGTCCCGTCGCGCGTCATGCCGGTGACGATCGCGAGCTTGGGGTGGACGGGGTTCGTGTAGTGGAAGCGCGTGATCAGCAGCCCCCGGTCCATCCCGCCGACGAGGTCGTCGCGAGCCGTCGACCCCGCCGACATCACGAGGTTCAGGGGGAAGGGCCCGTAGGAGTTCGGCGCGGGCAGGCCGTGACCCGTCGACTGGCGGCCGGCCCGGGCGGCGGTCTGGTGGTCCCAGACGACGTCCCGGCAGACGCCCCTCTCGACGAGGACGACGCGCTGCTTCGCGACGCCCTCGTAGTCGAAGGCCATCGGCATCGCGCCCGGCTCGGAGGCGTCGTCCACGATCGTCACGAGCTCGCTGCCGATCCGCTTGCCCGGCTCCGCGAACGATCGCTCCTCGAGGACGGCGAGCCCGCTGAACCCCATGTAGGCGAGCATCGAGAGGATGTCGACGACGGCGTACTCCTCGAGGACGACGGTCCAGTCGCCCGGGTCGACCGCCACCGGGTTCGCCGACGCCCGCGCCTTGTCGGCGGCATCGCGCCCGATCGCCGCCGGATCGATCGAGGCGACGTCGACCCCCGCCTGCTCGGCGTAGCCGGAGCCGCCGTCCGCGGCCATCATCACGCTCAGCAGCTGGGCCGACGTCCGCTCGCCTACGGCACGGATTCCGTGCGAGCTCGCGATCGCGAGGTGCTCGGCGGAGGTCGAGAACGACCCGAAGGCCCGCACGCCGGCGTCGTCGGCGGCCGCGATCACGGCCCGGACCCCGGCCGCCCGGAGCTCGGGTGTCGCCTCGGCCGTGCCGGCGGCCCAGCCGGCAGGCTGGTCGACGATGGGCGTCGGCTCCGGGAGGCCGGCCCAGTCCTCGAGCTCGGCGCTGTTCCGGGCGATCGCGACGGCGGTCTCGGCCAGCCGCCGCAGCCCGTCGTCGTCGAGCCGGTTCGACGACGCGACCCCGACCCGCTTCCCGATCGCGACCCGGAGGTTCAATGCGCCATTGGTCTCGGCGACGTTCTGGTGAATCTCGCTGTTCGCGAACCGGGTGAGGCGGGCGTGGTCAACCGACACGAGGGCCTCCGCCTCGGCCGCGCCGGCGGCCGTGGCGAGCCCGACGATCCGCTCGGCGACCGCCGCGGGATCGATCGCCTCCGGCTCGCTCACCACTTGCCGACCCCGACCTGGACGTTCCGGAACCGGGCCCCCGAGCAGCCGTGGCCGACGTGGGCCCCCTGGCCCGGCTCGCCCTTGCCGCAGTTGGGCGTCCCGAGCATCACCCAGCTCGAGTCGTCGCCGACCGCGTCGCACGACCGCCAGAGCTCGTAGGTGATCCCGGTGTAGGTCGGGTTCTTGAACATCCGGCCCTTCTTGCCGCCCTTGACCTCCCAGGCGATCTCGGTCGCGAACTGGAAGTTCAGGCGGCGGTCGTCGATCGACCACGAGCGGTTCGAGGCGAGGTAGAGGCCGTCGTCGGTGTCGGCGACGATGTCGTCGAGGCTCATCCCGGGCTGCGGCAGCAGGTTCACGTTCGTCATCCGGATCAGCGGGATCCGGTTCCAGCCGTCGGCCCGCATCGCCCCGCCGGATTGCCGCCCGATCCGCGGCGCGGTCTCGCGCGATGACAGGTAGCCGACGAAGATCCCGTCCTGGACGAGCGGCACGGCCTGCGCCGCGACGCCCTCGTCATCCCAGCCGAACGTCCCGAGGCCGCCGGGCGCGGTCGCATCGGCCACGATATCGATCAGGTCCGAGCCGTAGCGAAAGCCGGACTCCAGCTTGTCCGTGGTCAGGAAGCTGGTCCCGGC
>DATBPR010000042.1:0-2302 GCA_036561285.1 Candidatus Limnocylindrales bacterium
ACCGACCGAGGCGACGTCATCCACGGTCTCGTCGCCCGAGAATTGGACGGCGTCGGGATCGAGGGCACGGACGATCTCGGCGACCCGCTCGCGCCCGGCGTCGGCGGTGATCGCGACCACGACCGGCGGCCGGCTGACCAGCGATCGCGCGACACGGGCGAGGGCCGTCGCCTCCGCGAGCGAGAGCTCGCGGGGAGTCCCGGCCACGAGGTTGAGCCCGACCGCATCGGCGCCGGCGCGAACCGCGGCGAGGATCCCCTCGGCGTCGGTGACGCCGCAGACCTTGACGGTCGCCCGTGACGCCCGGTTCGCCGGATCGTCCGGGACGCGCCCGGCGGCCACGAAGGCGCGGGCGGCTGCGGCCGGATCCGCGGACCGCACGAGCGCCTCGCCGACGAGCGCGGCATCGAAGCCGGATGCCCTCCAGGCGGAGATCGTCGCCGCGTCGCGGACGCCGGACTCGGCGATCACGACCCGGTCGTCCGGGACGAGCGGCCGGAGCCGGATCGCCCGGCCGGTGTCGACGGCGAGCGTCCGCAGGTCGCGATTGTTGATCCCGATCAGGCGGGCGTTGGCGGCGATCGCCCGCTCCAGCTCCCGCTCGTCGTGGGCCTCCACGAGTGGCTCGAGGCCGATCTCCAGCGCCCGATCGACCAGGCGGGCAAGCCGTTTCGCCGGATGGAGGACCGCGAGCAGGAGCACGGCGTCCGCACCGGCCGCACGGAGATGCGGCAGCTGGATCTCCTCGACCACGAACTCCTTGGCGAGGACCGGGATGCTCACGGCCGCGCGGACCGCGCGGAGGTCGTCGACGGAGCCGCCGAACCAGTGGGGCTCGCAGAGGACCGAGATCATCGCGGCGCCGCCGGCCTCGTAGGCGCGGGCGCGGGCGACGATGTCCTCGTCGGCGGCCGCGATCTCCCCCGCGGACGGCGACGAGCGCTTGATCTCGGCGATCAGATGGAGGCCCGGCGCGACGAGGCGGCCGAGGACGTCGCGCGGCGACGGCGTCGCCTCTGCCGCGGCGAGGTGGTCGTCCAGGGTCAGCCGTCCCATCTCCGCACGGACGTCCTCGCGGCGTCGCTCCGCGATCTCCGCGACGACGTTGCGGCGGCGGGTCGTGGGCGACGACTGCGCGTCCTCGTCGGGCGGCGGCAGGCGCTCCACGTCGGGCCGGTCGAGCAGGGTCATGCCGGCGCGCCCTCGGCGACCGGAGGTCGGGCGGCTTCGGCCGCCCGCCGCTCCGCGCGGAGCCGCTCCAGCAGCTCCGTGGCCAGGCCGGCGTCGATCGTCAGCGCGGCCCGATCGATCCCGGCTGCGAGATCGTCGACGACGCCGGCGACGACAAGAGCGGCCCCGGCGTTCAGCACGACGACGTCGCGGCGGGCGCCCGGCTCCCCGCGGAGCACGGATTCGACGATCCGGGCGTTGTCTTCCGGCGTCCCGCCGGCGAGCTTCGCGTTGGAGGCCTTCGTCAGGCCCAATGCGGCCGCATCGACCGTCCGGACCTCGATCCCCTCCGGGGTCACGTCGTGGATCACGCCAGTCCCGTCGAGCGGCAGCTCGTCGATCCCCTCGCCGCGGACGACGAATGCGCGATCGACGCCGAGCCTCGCCAGCACGGCGGCCAGCTTCGCCGCGACCGCCTGGTCCGGCACGCCGATCACCTGACGGCGGGCGCCGGCCGGGTTGGTGAGCGGGCCCAGGAGGTTGAACGCGGTCCGGACCCCGATCTCGCGGCGCGTGGGACCGGCGTGCTTCATCGCCGGGTGGAAGCCGGTCGCGAACAGGAACGCGAAGCCGGAGTCGCGGAGCGCGGCCGCCGCGGTGACCTCGTCGTGGTCGATCCGGACGCCGAGCGCGTCGAGCACGTCCGCCGAGCCCGACCGCGACGTCATCGCTCGGTTGCCGTGCTTCGCGACCGGGACGCCGGCCGCGGCGACGACCAGGGCCGCCGACGTCGAGATGTTGAACGTCCCGCTGCCGTCACCGCCCGTCCCGCACGTGTCGATCGCGCCGTCCGGGGCGTCGACGCGGAGGACGCGCTCGCGCATCGCGGTCGCGAAGCCGGCCAGCTCGTCGACGGTCTCGCCGCGCATCCGGAGCGCGACGAGGAGGGCTGCGAGGAGTGCGGGCGTCGCCTCGCCGTCCATGAGGCTGCCCATCGCGTCGCGGGCCTCGTCGAGGGTCAGGGTGTGGCCGTCGACGACCGACGACAGGGCGGCACGGACGCGGTCGCTCATCGGACCGCTTCCGCGGCGACGGGCTCACCGGGCTCGCCGGGCGCATCGTCGCGCTCGGC
>DATBPR010000043.1:0-4421 GCA_036561285.1 Candidatus Limnocylindrales bacterium
CGCCGTGATGCTGGTCGAGCGAGCCTTCATCCGACGGGGCGTCTCGTGGCCCGCCGGCGGGTCGCTGCTCATCGTCGCCGCGAAGCCGGCACCGGCAGGGTCGGCGCCATGATCCCGTTCAACCGTCCCTATCTCACGGGCTCCGAGCTGGCCTACATCGAGCAGGCGCACGCCAACGGCCACCTCGCCGGCAACGGCGTCTTCTCGAAGCAGTGCGCCGCGTGGCTCGAGGAGCGGGTCGGAAGCGATCGAGCCCTGCTGACCCACAGCTGCACGGCCGCACTCGAGATGGCTGCGATCCTCGCCGGGATCCAGCCTGGCGACGAGGTGATCATGCCGTCATTCACCTTCGTCTCGACGGCCAATGCCTTCGTCCTGCGCGGGGCGACGCCCGTCTTCGTGGACATCCGGACGGACACCCTGAACATCGACGAGACGCGCATCGAGGCCGCGATCACGCCGCGGACGCGAGCGATCGTCCCGGTCCATTACGCCGGCGTCGGGTGCGACATGGACACGATCCTCGACCTCGCCCGGCGCCACGACCTGCTGGTCATCGAGGACGCGGCGCAGAGCCTGCTCGCGCGCTACCGCGATCGTCCGCTGGGCGGACTAGGCCATCTCGCCGCCCTGTCGTTCCACGAGACGAAGAACATCATCTCGGGCGAGGGCGGCGCGCTGCTGATCAACGACCCGCGCTTCATCGAACGCGCCGAGGTCATCTGGGAGAAGGGCACCAACCGGAGCCGGTTCCTTCGCGGTCAGACGGACAAGTACACCTGGGTCGACGTCGGGTCATCGTTCCTTCCAGGGGAGATCACCGCGGCCTTCCTCAGGGCCCAGATGGAGCATGCGGACGAGATCTCGGCTCGGCGGGTCGCCATCTGGGACCGCTATCACGCGGGGCTTGCGTCGCTCGAGGCCGAGGGCGTCGTCCGGCGGCCGATCCTGCCGGCCGACTGCACGCCGAACGGCCACATGTATTACCTGCTGCTCTCGGACCTCGAGGCCCGCACAGCGTTCATCGAGCGACTCCGGACCAGGGAGATCCAGTCCGTGTTCCACTACGTGCCGCTGCACTCGTCGCCGTTCGGCCGGACGGTGGCGCGCTCGGTCGGCGACATGTCGGTGACGGACGACGTGAGCGACCGGCTCGTCCGGCTGCCGTTGTGGCTCGGGATCGAGGAGCACCTCGACGACATCATCGGCGAGGTGATCGCGGCCGCCTCCTGATCCAGGAGCCGGTCAGGGCACTTCGGCCACGGCGGAGTAGATCGCGCCGAGGAACCGGCTCGGCACCCGGCCGATCTCGCGGGCGTTCGTGAGGCCGGCCGCCTCGGCGAGGTCGGCGAAGCGGCGCGACGAGAACGGGTGCGGCACCCACGGATTGCCCCGGTCCGCGTCGTACTCGACGACCACGACCCGTCCACCCGGTCCGAGACGGTTGGCCGCGCGCCGCAGGACCTCCGCCGGGTCCGTCACGAAGTGCAGGCTGTTGGCGGCGAGAAGGCCGTCGAAGGGACCGTCGGGCAGCTCGTCCCGGAAGTCGCCGATCCGCGTCTGGAGGCGCACGCCGGCAAAGCGTCGCGGCAGCTCGTCGGCGAGACGTCGGAGGGCGCCGCCGTCCCGATCGAGGGCGACGATCGCGCCGCCGGACCCGAGCACATCGGCGAGCGCCAGGGTGAACGCGCCCTCCCCTGCACCGAGCTCGAGCCATCGCTTCCCGGCGCCCTCGACACCGGGCCGGATCAGGCGGACGTGGTCCTCGTGGTTCATGCGTCGGCAGGCTAGCCGACGCGGCGCCGGCCGGGAGAACGACTACGCGGTTTCGCCGCGGGCGGCGAGCCACTCCTCGTAGTTCGTCTCGTCGACGCCGCGGTCGACCTCGGTCTTCGTCAGGAGGAGCGGCAGCCGACCCTCGCGGATCGTCTCCTCCGTGATGATGCATTTCCGGACGTCGGAGCGCTCCGGGATGTCATACATGACCTCGAGGAGGGCCTCCTCGACGATCGAGCGGAGGGCGCGGGCGCCGGTCTTCCGCTCGAGGGCGACCTCGGCGGCGGCCTTCAGCGCGCCCTCGGTGAAGACGAGCTCCACCTTGTCGAGCCCGAGGAACTTCTGGAACTGGCGAGTGACGGCGTTCTTCGGCTCCGTGAGGACCCGGACCAGGTCTTCGGCCGTCAGTGCCGTCAGCGTGACGATGACCGGCAGCCGCCCGATGAACTCGGGGATCAGCCCGAACTTCAGGAGGTCCTCCGGCATCAGCCGCTCGAGGATCTTGCCGCGGTCGACGCTCGCGATCCCGCCGTCGGCGCCGAACCCGATCGACCGCCGGCCGACCCGCTCCTCGACGATCTTCTCGAGGCCGTCGAAGGCGCCGCCGCAGACGAACAGCACGTTCGTCGTGTCGATCTGGATGAAGTCCTGGTGAGGATGCTTCCGGCCGCCCTGGGGCGGGACGTTGGCGACGGTGCCCTCGAGGATCTTCAGGAGCGCCTGCTGGACCCCCTCGCCCGAGACGTCACGCGTGATCGACGGGTTGTCGGCCTTGCGGGCGATCTTGTCGATCTCGTCGATGTAGATGATCCCGCGCTGGGCGCGGGCGACGTCGAAGTCCGCTGCCTGGATCAGTCGCAGGAGGATGTTCTCGACATCCTCACCGACGTAGCCGGCCTCCGTCAGCGACGTGGCGTCGGCGATGCAGAACGGGACGTCGAGGACCCGGGCGAGGGTCTGGGCGAGGAGCGTCTTGCCGGAGCCGGTCGGCCCGACGAGGAGGACGTTCGACTTCTGGAGCTCGACCTCGTCGACCGCGTGGCCGGCGTTGACCCGCTTGTAGTGGTTGTAGACGGCCACCGAGAGCACCTTCTTGGCCCGCTCCTGGCTGATGACGTACTGGTCGAGCGCGAACTTGATCTGGCGCGGGTTGGGGAGCTTGGCGACCGCCGGCTTGGCCTTCGGCGCCTCGAGCATCTCCTCCTCGATGATCTCCTGGCAGAGGTTGATGCACTCGTCGCAGATGTAGACGCCCTGGCCCGCGATCAGCTTCCGGACCTGCTCCTGCGACTTGCCGCAGAACGAGCAGCGATACGGAACCTTGGGTCCCTTGGACGTGCCGCTGGTGGTCACCGGGTTCTCGAGCTCCCCTGTTTACTTCGACTTCTTGTCGCCGTCGGTCCTGGCCTCGTCCTCGGTGGCCGCGTTGGGGATCGAACCCCCTTCCCCGCCGGCCAGACCGAGATCGTGTGCTCGAGCGATGAGGGAATCCCCAGTGGCGGTGTAGACGTAGTCGATGATGCCATAGTCCTTGGCCGCGTCGGGAGACATGAAAAAGTCCCGGTTCGTATCCGCGATCACCTTGTCGAGCGGCTGGTTCGTGTGCTTCGCCAGGATCTCGTGGTTCCGCTGGACGAGGAACTCCCACTCCTTCATCTGGATAAGCGCGTCCGGGGCGGCGCCGCGGAACCCGCCCGAGCCCTGGTGGATCATGATCCGGCCGTTCGGCAGGGCGTAGCGCTTGCCCTCGGCGCCGGCGGCCAGCAGGACGGCGGCCATCGATGCCGCCATGCCGATGCAGATCGTGGCGACGGGCGCCCGGACGTACTGCATCGTGTCGTAGATGGCCAGCCCGGACGTCACGATGCCGCCGGGCGAGTTGATGTACAGGCTGATGTCCTTCTCCGGGTCCTCGGAGTCGAGGAACAGCAGCTGGGCGATGATCAGGTTCGCGACGTGATCCTCGATCGCGTCGCCGAGGAAGATGATCCGCTCCCGGAGCAGCCGCGAGTAGATGTCGTAGGCGCGCTCGCCACGGCTGCTGGACTCGATGACCATCGGAACGAGCATCTGGGTCTCCCGGACTGCGGTTCGTCTCGCTGGGGGTGCTGGATTGCTCAGCCGGCGGGCGCCGGCTGGTCGGTCGGGGTCCCGGACGCTTCGACGGCCTCGGCCGCTGCGGCGTCCGCCTGGTCGTCGGCCGCTTCGGACGGGCCCGTGTCCGGGGCATCGGATCCGAGAACCGAGCCCGGATCGGTCGCGTCGACGTTGGCCACCGAGCGGGCCTGGTCCTCGTCGACGCTGTCCGCGGGGCCGTCCTCGATGTGGGGGATCGCCGGATGCTCCGGGTGGGCAGCCAGCCAGTCGTCGACGAGCTGCTCGACGACGCGGCTCCGGCGGAGAGTCGAGCGGATGTAGTTCCGGCCTCGCTCGCTCTCGAAGTAGCGAAGGGTCTTCGTGTCGCCGGCGTAGCGCTCGCGGGCCTTGGCGATCTCGGCCTCGACATCCGTGTCGGCGATCACCAGGCCCTCGACCTCGGCGATCCTGCTGAGCACCAGGAGGACACGGACGCGCTTCTCCGCGTCCGGCCGGAAGTCGGTGTGGAGATCCTCGTGGCCCTTGCCGGAGACCTTCTCGTAGGCCTC
>DATBPR010000044.1:0-4746 GCA_036561285.1 Candidatus Limnocylindrales bacterium
CGTGAATGCCCTCGGCGCGCTGGCGCTGGTCGGGGGCGGCGACCTCAGTGGGACGTGCCGACCGGCGCCTCCTCCACGACCGTGACCAGAACCGGCATCGCGCCTCGCATCCGGCTCGGGATGTCCTGGCGGAGCCAGCGCGACACGCCCGCCGGGAGCGTCGAGAGGAGGATCTCCGAGACGTCGCGGCCGCGGGCGGCGTCGCGGACGGCCGCGACCGGATCGCGATCGCCGATCTCGCCCGACGCCGTCACGCCCTGCTCGGTGAGCTCGCCCCGGAACCGGGCGAGGCGCTCCTCGGCGGCGGCCCGCGCGGCGTTCTCGTCCCAGGTCATCCCGCCGCCCGGCGGCGGCGTCGCCGGGACGACGACGTGGAAGTCGCGGTTGCCGGACGCGATCCGGCTCGACACCGTGGTGGCGAGGGCCTCGCTCGGCAAGGTCTGATTGGCGACGATGAGGATCGTGCTCATCGGGACACCTCCGTCGCGCGTGCCGCGATCGCTCGAATCGTCAACCCGGCGTCAACCGGTACGGATGGATGGCCGGAGCGGTTCCGATCGGCTCGTTTGACGAACGGGTGTTCGCATGTCATGATTCATTAGCCCGCAGCGGCGTCCACCGGTCGAGCCCAATCCGCTCCCGCGACGTCCCGGGCACAGAACCACATCTGCTCCGGCTCCCGTTTCGAGCCGTGGAGTGGAACGTCAAGGCCGCAGCGCCGCGACGAGCGCCAGGGCGTGAGAACCGCCGGCGCCCGCGAGACGCGCGAGCCAGCAAGGAACCGAACACAGACATGATGTCTCGAACCAGCTCCGCCTCATCGGCGGGCCGATCGGCGGCGATGCGCCGCATGCGGCGCCGGTCACATGCGGCCGGCCGCCCCTACTGCAGCACCAACGGCTGCACCTCCTACCTCGAAGTGGATCCGGCCACGGGCCGCGCCACCTGCCCCATCTGCGGGTTTCAGAGGCGAACTCACTAGCTGTCGCGCCTGGACGCCGACTGGCGTCGTTGCCGGCTCCGCTCCGCGCTCACGCACCTTCAAGTGCGCTTGCTTGCGGTGCTCCCCGGCGCCTAGCCCTCGGCGCCAAGCCGCGACGAACGCAGTCGGGTGGGGTGCCGTCGTTCTACGTTCCGGGATCGTCCGACCTGCCTTGCGCGGTTGACGCATCCTCGGGGGCATGACGACGTCATCGCTCCCGTCCGCTCGCTCGACGGTCGACAGCGATCGCCTCGCGCGGGCGATGGCCGCCGAGCGCGAGCGTTTCACCGGGAGCCACCCGCGCTCCCTCGCGTCCTTCGAGAAGGCCCGTGCCTCGCTCCTCGACGGCGTCCCGATGAACTGGATGAGCGAGTGGGCGTCCCCGTTCCCTCTCTTCGTCGACGAAGCCTCCGGCGCGCGGTTCCGGTGCGTCGACGGACACGAGTACTCGGATCTCTGCCTCGGAGACACCGGGGCCATGGCCGGTCACGGCCCGGACGCCACGATCGCCGCGGTCGAGCGCCAGATGCGGCGCGGGATCACCCACATGCTGCCGACGGACGATGCGATCGCGGCCGCCGACGAGCTCGCCCGCCGGTTCGGGCTTCCGCTCTGGCAGTTCACCCTCACCGCGACCGACGCGAACCGGTTCGCGCTGCGTCTCGCCCGGCGGGTCACCGGCCGATCGAAGGTCGTCGTCCACGACGAGTGCTATCACGGCTCGGTCGACGAGACCCTGGCGACCATCGACGCCGACGGCCGCGTCGTCGCGACGGACCTGAACATCGGACCGGCCGTCGACCCGGCCCTCACCACGCGCGTCGTGCCGTTCAACGATGTCGGCGCCCTCGAGCGTGCGCTCGCGGACGAGGACGTCGCCGCCGTCCTCGTCGAGCCGGCCCTGACGAACGTCGGCATCGTGCTGCCCGATCCGGGCTACCACGACGCGCTGCGGGAGCTGACCCGCCGCACGGGCACGATCCTGATCATCGACGAGACCCACACGATCTGCGTCGGCCCGGGCGGGATGACGGGCCGGGACGGCCTCGAGCCGGACATGCTGGTCATCGGCAAGACGATCGGCGGCGGGATCCCGGTCGGCAGCTACGGGATGACCGAGGCGATCGCCGGCCGGATCCGCGCGTCGATGCCGCCGCGGGCGGACGTCGGCGGCGTCGGCGGGACGCTCGCCGGATACGCGCTGGGCGCCGCCGCGATCCGGGCAACCCTCGGCGAGGTCCTGACGGACGAGGCGTTCGGACGGATGATCCCGCTCGCGGAGCGCTGGGAGTCCGGCGTCAACGACGTCATCGCGCGGCGGGCCATGCCGTGGCACGTCACGCGGCTGGGAGCCCGCGCCGAGTACCACTTCCGACCGACGCCGCCCCGTGACGGCGCCGAGCAGATGGCCGACGACGATCCGGAGCTGGCCCGCTACCTGCATCTCGCGCTGATGAACCGGGGCGTCCTGATGACGCCGTTCCACAACATGGCGCTGATGTGCCCGGCGACGACCGATGCCGACGTCGATCGCCACACCGCTGCTTTCGACGAGGCCGTCACGGCGCTCGTCGGCTGATCGTTTCGCCGAAGCCGCTATCGTCCGGGCAACACCGCGGACGGGAGCACCGGCTTGTCGATCACGATCCACGCCGTCGGCCAGGCGTCGCGACGCGGCGCCACACGTCGCGTGCCCCACGCCGGCGCGATGCTCACCGCGGTCGACGAATGGCTCGTCGCGAACGCGGGCGCCGTCCGCGGCCACACGCTCGGCGATCGCACGCCCGACGGCGCCATCGAGCTCAGCCTGCACCCGGCCGCGCGCCCGGTCCACATCGAGGCGACGGACATGGGCCGCGTCCTGGCGCGGGCGATGACGATCCCGGTCGGGCCCGGCTACCACACGTACCTCGTCGGGCTCCTCCGCCGGCTGGGGATGGATCTCGGGATCACGTGGACACCGGCCTCGCCGTCAGGCGGGATGCACGCCGACGACGCCGACGCGTCGACCGATCCGACGGGCGCGTTCTTCTCCGGCGAGCGGGCCGATGCCGAACGGGGCCACCTCGTGTGGCTCCGGTCGAGCCTCCTCGCCGTCCGTGACGGCCGACGCCAGGGGGCCACGGGTCTCCACCTCGCCACGCCCTCCGGCGTGCGCTACACGTTCGATGGCGCGGTCGCGACGGTGCTCGGCCCGCGGGACGATGCGTGGGTCGAGCGAGCGCTGATCGATCCACGTCTCGCGGCCGACATCTGGCCGTGGGCCGCCGACGTGATGGACGCCCGGTACCACCTCGGCTACGCGCTGACGCTCCTCTGGAACGACGTGCGCTGGCGGCCGCCGGTCGGGACGCCGGAGGTCGCGGTGCTCGACGACGTGCTGGCCGCGCTGCGCCTGGCCCACCCCCTCGAACCGGACCTGCCGTGGCCTTGGGCCGCCTGGCGCGAGGCGTTCCAGCTGCGGGGGCTCAACGACCCGGCGACGTACCAGCTCCTCGAGCGATCGGCGCGCGAGCCCGGCCCGGAGGGAGTCGCGGCGACCGCGATCGTCGGCTACCGGCGCCACCCGGTCACGATCCTCCAGGGCGGATGGGCGATCGACCTGCCCGGCTCGTTCAGCGACGAGCGCTTCCCGGATCGCTGGTCGGGCAGCGACGCGGGCCGGACGGTGATGCTGGCGGCGGGACCGACCGCGATCGACGGGCGGCCGATGTCCGCGGATGCCTTCCTCGCCGAATACGCGGCGGATCTCGGCGACGACGCGCTGGAGCATCAGGCCGGCCCGGTCCGGGGTCGGGCCCGGATCACCTCGGACGCGAGCACCGGGATCGAGATCGGCCGGCTCGAGGGCTACAGCGGTGCCCCGGGCAGCGGCGCGGTCCTCCGGATCGAGTTCGAGAACCCGAGCGACTGGAAGTGGGCCCTCGACACGTGGCGGGGCGTGCGGCCGCTCTAAGGGCGCCTCGCGGCGGTGCCGTGACAGACGAGGTGGCACGGACGCCGACTATCGTTGTCGCGTGCAGGAGATCGACGGCCGGCCGGTCTACGCCGCCACCGATCTCGTGGCCTACCTCGCGTGCGAGCACCTGACCCAGCTCGAGCGGGCGGCGCTGGCCGGGCTCGTCCGGCGGCCGATGCGGGACGACCCGGAGCTCGACATCATCCGCAAGCGCGGGTTCGAGCACGAGCGTCGGTTCTTCGCCGACCTCGCGGCCGATGGTCGAACGGCGGTCACGATCGCGCTCGATGGCTCGATCGAGGACGACGGCGAGCGGCTCCGTACGGCCACCGCCGAAACCGTGGCCGCCATGCGCGACGGCGCCGACGTGATCTACCAGGCCACGTTCTTCGACGGCGACTGGCGGGGCCACGCCGATTTCCTGCTCCGGGTCGACGATCCCTCACGTCCGTCCGCGTTCGGCACCTGGCACTACGAGGTGGCCGACACGAAGCTCGCCCGCCACGTCAAGGCGAGCGCGGTCCTTCAGATCTGCACCTATGTCGACCTCCTCGAGGCGATCCAGGGTGTGCGACCCGAGTGGATGCACGTCGCGCTCGGCGGGAGCGCCCGCGCTGTCGAGCGGTTGCGGGTGGATGACTACATGGCGTACTACCGGAGCGTGAGGGCCCGGTTCCTCGCGACCATGCGAGCGGACGATCCGCCGCGGTTCCCGCCGATCGGGACGTATCCCGAACCCGTCGAGCATTGCGACGTCTGCCGCTGGGCGGCCGAGTGCGCGACTCGTCGTCGGGCCGATGACCAT
>DATBPR010000045.1:0-11046 GCA_036561285.1 Candidatus Limnocylindrales bacterium
CCGCGGTTGCCGTTCCCGGGTGACGGAGACGACGGACGGCCCGACGGTCGAGCAGGTCGCCCGCGAGGCCATCGGCTGGCTCCGGACGGGTCCCGAGGCGGGCCGCCTCGACGACGCGCGATACGTGCTGCTCGATCGCCCCCTGCCGACGCCGTGGTACGCGAATGCGCTTCGTGTCCGGCTCGGCGAACAGGAGTTGGCCGAGGCCATCGAGACCGTCCGCCACTGGTTCGGCGCCCGCGGCCGGACCTCGTTCTCCTGGTTCGTCAGCGACGAGACCACCCCACCGGATCTCGGCGATCGGCTCGTCTCGAGCGGAGCCGCCGTGGAGGACACGCTCACGGCGATGGTCCTCGACCGGGAGCCGGAACCGGGGCCGAGCGACGTGATCGTCCGGCCGGTCCGGACGCTGGAGGAGTTCCGCATCCACCAGGAGATCTTCATCGCGGGCTTCGGGTTCGGCCCGGACGACGCCACCCCGATGCGGGCCGCGGCTGCAGCCACCTGGGATCACTGGCAGAGCGAGCCGGATCGCGTCCTGTACGTCGCGTCGATCGACGGGTTGCCGGTCGCCGAGGGCGGCATCGCCGGCACCACCGTGGGACCGATGGTCCTGTCGGGCGGCGCGACGCGGCCGGAGGCGCGTGGCCGGGGCGCCTATCGGGCGCTCGTCCGCGCTCGCTGGGACGAGGCCGTTCGCCGCGGCCATCCACAGCTCGTGGCCCAGGCGTCGAAGATGTCGCGGCCGGTCCTCGAGCGTGTGGGCTTCCGCCCGGTCGGGACAGTCACCCTCTTCGCGGATCGGGCCATCTGACGCCGGCCCGCGCCGCGCCTCAGGTCGCGCGCGCCCGCCGGATCTGCTCGGCGTGGTCGTGGGGATGCGAGGCGTAGATCCGGACCCATTCCTCGACGCTGTACGCGCCGGACTCGCTGTGTGTCCCGGTTCGTGACCAATCCTCGGGGCTCAGGGACTCCAGCAGCTGGAGGCTCGAGTCGCGGACGGCCTTCATCACCGCGAGGGATGGCTCGATGGGGCGGTTGTAGTGCAGCCGCTGCGCCCAGACCGGCTCGTCGTAGCCCTCGATCGTCGGATCGTCGTCGGCAACGAGGCGGCGGAGGCGGGTGTAGGCCATCGCCTCGCTGTCGGCGAGGTGGTGGACGACCTGGCGTGGCGTCCATCCAACGTCATCCGCGGGCGCGCGATCGAGCTCGGCGCCGCCGATCCCTGCGAGGGCGTCGTCGACGGCTGCCGTCCCGGATCGATATCGATCCAGCAACGCGGCCCGCTCGATCTGGTCCATCAGCTTCCCTCCGTTCGCCGACGCTCCCGCGCGGCCGTCCTGCATCGGTGATCCGGATGATGGCGCTGGCCGCATCGCCGCACCCGGGAGATGCCGACGCGACTCCACCTGTCTGTCGCTCGTGATGCGGCTATTGCCATCGGTAGGATCGTGCCGGCCGGCCGGCCGGGGTGCCGGCCTCAGCTCGTCCTCGGAGCGGGCGGGCGAAGCAGGCGGAGCGGAATCACCGTCCCGAGGTAGATCGCGAGCACCCCCACCGCGACGAGCGTCCCGAAGATCAGCGCCGGCGTCAGGCCGGCCCATGGACCCTCGCGGATCGCGTGCCAGACGTCGAAGGCGATCGCCGCAACGAGCGCGAGCGCGATCCCGAACAGGAGCCGGTGGCGGCGCGGGCTCAGCCGGGACCGATCGAGGAATCGCTCGACCGACCAGGCGGCCTTGTCGACGGGTTCGGCGACCCCCAGCTTCCGGCCTGCGTCGCTGGCGAGGGCGAGGAGGTCATCGACGACGTCGGGCTCATGAGGGTCCGGCGTGAGCGCCCCCGCGCCGGCGACCCAGGCCGCGCGGATCGTCAGGCCGAGACCGACCGCGGCCAGGAGGGTCGAGGCGACGACGAGGCCGACGAGGACGGATTCGGCGACTCCGGGATCCGGCCCGAACCCGACGGTCAGGATCGCGTGGAGGTCGGCGGCCGCGGCGATCAGGACGATCCCCGACGCCAGGCCGGAGCCCCACCGGATGCGCGACGCGGTCACCGGCGACAGGATCCGGCCGCGATGGCGGAGGCTGCGGATCCAGGTCGCGCCGGCGACGATCGGCAGGAAGATCGCGGCGAAGCTCGCGAAGGCATCCCACGGGTCGTCCGCGAACGGCGAGACCGCCCGGAAGGACCCGACCTGGGTCGAGAGGATCCAGAGCGCCGCGTAGACGATCACCGCGAACGCCGAGGCGTTCGCCGCGTCCCGTGTCGCCCGGGTCGTCGCGTCTGCGGAGCGGGCCATCGACCTCATCGTCGCAGGCTCGCGAGATGCTCGTCGTCGTGGTCGGCGGCGACGGTCATCAGGCCGGCCACGTCCAGCTCGCCGTAGGTGTCGTGGGTGCCGCGGCGGGTCCAGCCATCGGGTCCGAGCGCGTCGAGGATCTCGAGCGTTCGCGCCCGCTCGATCGCGTGCGTCGCGAGCAGCGACTCGAGATCCGCGCCGGGCGAGCCCTCCCACGGCCCCGGCTCGACCCACGCCCAATGGGGATGGGCCTCCGTCGCGAGCTGTTCGAGCCGCGTGTGCCAGACCTCCAGCTCGACCGCGATCAGATGCCGGACGGTCTCCCGCGGCGACCATTCGCCGGCGCCGGGCGGGTCCGGCGGTGCGGTCCGGGCGCTGGCGGCCAGCGCCGGCGGGAGTCCGGCGAGCCGTTCGCGGACGGCGGCGGGATCGGACGGGGGCGTGGCCGGCCGTTCGGGCATGGCGCCATTCTCCGACCAAGCGGCGGCCGATGCGATACTCGATCGCCAGGTCCGGAGGGAGGTCGGGATGTCGGTCGTCTACAACCAGATCGCGAACCGCAGCATCGAGCGGATCGGGGCGCTGAGCGACGGGCTCTTCGCGATCGCGATGACCCTGATCGTGCTCGAGATCCGCGTCCCGCCGCTCGGAGCCGGCACGACCGATGCCCAGCTCGCTTCAGCCCTGGGAGATCTCGCTCCGCGCTTCGTCACGTACCTCCTGAGCTTCCTGACCCTGGGCATCTTCTGGAACGGGCAGCAGACCCAGCTGAGCTACGTCGACCGCGGCAACCGTGACCTCGCCTGGCTCGAGCTCCTCTTCCTCGCGATCATCGCGCTGTTCCCGTTCACGACGTCGCTGCTGGCCGACCACATCGAACTCCGGCTCGCCCTCGCCCTCTACTGGCTGAACATCTTCCTCGCCGGCGCGGCCCTGTACGTGATCTGGGAGTACGTCGAGCGAACCGGGCTCACCCGCGAAGGGACGGCGCCGGCAGTGGGCGTCGCGATCCGGCGCCGGATCGGCATCGCCCAGCTGCTGTACTTCATCGGGCTCGTGATCGCGCTGCTGATCGGCACCTACCCGGCGATCGCCTGGATCGTCCTCGTCCAGCTGAACTACGCGATCGCGCCGCGGATCGGCTTCCTGCACAAGCTCTGAGCGGCGCGCTGCCTCAGCCCGCGGCCAGGAACCTGGTCGCGATCGCCGCGTGGAGAGCGACGCCAATCGGCAGGATCGCCTCGTCGAACACGACCCGGTTCGAGTGGAACTGGGGCGCTGTCGCGGGATCCAGCTCCGGCGGGCACGCCCCGAGGAAGACCATCGCGCCGGGCACCTGCTGGAGGAGATAGGACCAGTCCTCGCCGCCCATCACCGGCGCCCCCAGGTCCACGACCCGGTCCGCGCCGATCAGCCCGGCGGCGATCGAGCGGGCGAAGTCCGTGAAGCCGGCGTCGTTGTCGGTCACCGGGTAGCCCGGCTCCAGGTCGACCTCGGCCGTGACGCCGTGGGCGGCGGCGACCCCTTCGGCCACGCGGCGGACACCCTCGCGGACCGTGGCTCGTGTCTGCTCGGAGACGGTCCGGATCGTGCCGTGGAGGAACACCTCCTCGGGGATGATGTTGCTCGTCGTGCCGCCGCTGACCTGGCCGATCGTCACCACCGCCGGGTCGAACACGTTGATCCGCCGTCCGACCATCGCCTGGAGGGCAAGGATGATCTCGGCCGCGACGGGGATCGGATCGTGGGCGAGGTGCGGCGTGGAGGCATGGCCGCCGCGCCCGCGGACCCAGATCCGGATGACATCGGTCGAGGCCATGATCGGGCCGGGCTTGAGGTGGACCTCGCCGCTCCGGTAGCGGTTCGAGATGTGGATCGCGAAGGCGCCGGTCGGGGGCCGGGCGTCGGGGCCGGCCGCGCCGAGCAGCCCCTCCTCGATCATCACGCGTGCCCCGTGCCAGCCCTCCTCCCCGGGCTGGAACATCAGGATCACGCGCCCGGGCAGGTCGGCCCGCCGTTCCTGGAGGAGGCGTGCCCCGCCGAGAAGCATCGCCATGTGGGCGTCATGGCCGCAGGCGTGCATCGCCCCGTCGGTGCCGGAGGCGAAGTCCAGACCGGTGTCCTCGCGGAGGGGAAGCGCGTCCATGTCCGCGCGGAGGACGACGGTCGGGCCGGGCCGGCCGCCATCGATGGTCGCCGTGACCGAGCTCAGGGCCACGCCGCGACGTCCGTCGAGCCCGATCTTCCCGAGCTCCTCGACGATCACGTCCTGGGTGACCGGCAGCTCCATCCCGATCTCCGGCCGGCGGTGGATCCGGCGCCGGATCGCGGTGACGTCCGGGGCGATGGCACGAGCGGCGTCGAGGAGGTCGGCGAGGGCGGAATCGGTCGTCGTCGTCATCAGCCGAGGATAGTCGCCGTCGGTGCCGCCCGGCACCGCTTCGATGGCCGGGTCCGCTGCGGTCCGGGCCGGATCGGAGCGGTGCGGTGCGGTCCGCGATGACCCGGAAGTACTGGACGAGGGCCGGGACCCTGTCGGACACTCTCGGCGGGGGAACGACAGGTTCACCAGCCCGGGCCGCGGGCGCCATCAGCGGACAGACAGACACCGTCGATCCCATCGCGCCGCACAGGCGCGACCTTCCTTTCGGGTCCCCGAGACCGTGCGCGGGGCTCGTCCTTCGTGGGCGAGCCCCGCGTTTCGCGTTCGGCGTGGGCTCGGGGCGCGGGCGAGGGCCCGCCCCGACGGATCGGCGTCAGCCGGCGGCCGGCACCGGAGCTGCGGCGGCGGCGACGGCCGGAACGTCGTCCTCGTCGGCGAGGTTGGGTGCGAGCCATCGCTCCGCCTCGGCGACCGGCACGCCCTTGCGGGCGGCGTAGTCCGCCAGCTGGTCCCGGCCGATGCGGCCGATCCCGAAGTAGGCGCTGGCCGGGTTCCAGAAGTAGTAGCCGGAGACCGACGCGCCCGGCCACATCGCGAAGGACTCGGTCAGCCGGATCCCGGCCCGTGGCTCGGCCTCGAGGAGCTCGAAGAGCGTGCCCTTCTCCGTGTGGTCCGGGCAGGCCGGATAGCCGGGGGCCGGCCGGATGCCCTGGTATCGCTCGGCGATGAGATCGGGGTTCGCGAGCGCCTCGTCGGGCGCGTAGCCCCAGAGCTCGCGCCGCACCCGCTCGTGGAGCCGCTCCGCGAACGCCTCGGCGAGGCGGTCCGCGAGGGCCTTGGCGAGGATCGCGGAGTAATCGTCATTGGCGGCCTCGAACCCGGCGACGAGCTCGTCGAGACCGTGGCCCGCGGTGACCGCGAATGCGCCGACGAAGTCGGAGACACCGCTCTCGGCCGGCGCGACGAAGTCGGCGAGCGCGCTGTTCGGCCGGCCGTCGGGCTTGGCCATCTGCTGGCGGAGCGTCCGGAAGGTCGTCAGGGGGTCGCGTCGATCATCGTCCCGCCAGACCACGATGTCGTCCGAGTCGACGGTGTTCGCGGGCCAGAACCCGACGACGGCATTCGCGGTCAGCGAGCCGTCGACCACGATCCGCTCGAGGAGGGCGAGCGCGTCGCGGTGGAGCTCGCGGGCGGCCGACCCCAGCCGCGGATCGTCGAGGATCGCCGGGTAGGCGCCGCGGAGCTCCCACGTCGCGAAGAACGGCGTCCAGTCGACGTAGGCGGCCAGCTCGGCGAGGGGGTATTCGCCGAACGTCCGCGGGCCCAGAAACGTCGGGCGCGGCGGGTGGACCGTCGCCCAGTCGATCGGAACGTGGTTGGCCCGAGCCTCCGCGAGCGTCAGGCGCTTCTCCTTCGCCTGGCGGCCGGCACGGTCGCGACGAATACCCTCGTACTCCTCGCGGATCCCCTCGACGAACGCCTCCCGGCGGTCCGCCTGCACGAGCGCGCCGGCCACGCCGACGGCCCGTGACGCGTCGGCGACGTGGACGACCGGGCCCGAGTAGTTCGGGGCGATCTTGACCGCGGTGTGCGTCCGCGACGTCGTCGCGCCGCCGATCAGGAGCGGGGTCGTGAAGCCCTGCCGCTCCATCTCCGCGGCGACGTGGGCCATCTCGTCGAGCGACGGCGTGATCAGCCCCGACAGGCCGATCAGGTCCGCATTGATCTCGATCGCCTTCTCGAGGATCCGGGCGGCCGGGACCATGACCCCGAGGTCGACGACCTCGTAGTCGTTGCAGCCGAGGACGACGCCCACGATGTTCTTGCCGATGTCGTGGACGTCGCCCTTCACGGTCGCGGTGACGATCGTCCCGGCCCGGCGCCCGGTGCCCGCCCGCTCCGCCTCGAGATACGGGATGAGCACGGCCACGGCCTTCTTCATCACCCGGGCGCTCTTCACGACCTGCGGCAGGAACATCCGACCAGCGCCGAAGAGGTCGCCGACGACGTTCATCCCCGCCATCAAGGGGCCCTCGATCACGTCGAGCGGCCGGGCGGCCACCTGGCGGGCCTCCTCGGTGTCCGCCTCGATGAAGGCGTCGATCCCGGCGACGAGGGCGTGCGTGAGCCGCTCGTCCACGGGACGCTCGCGCCAGGCGAGATCCTCCCCCGGGCGGGCCATGCCGCTCTCCCCGGCGTATTGCTGGGCGAGTCGGAGCAACCGGTCCGTCGCATCGGGGCGCCGGTTGAGCACGACGTCCTCGACGGTCTCGCGGAGCTCCGGCTCGATCTCGTCGTAGATCGGCAGCGCCCCGGCGTTGACGATCGCCATGTCGAGCCCGGCCCGGATCGCGTGGTACAGGAACACGGAGTGGATCGCCTCGCGGACCCGATCGATGCCGCGGAACGCGAAGGACACGTTCGACACGCCGCCGGACGTTCGCGACCCGGGAAACTCGGTCTTCAGGCGGGCCACCGCCTCGATGAAGGAGACCGCGTAGGCGTTGTGCTCCTCCATACCGGTCGCGATCGCGAAGATGTTCGCGTCGAGGATGATGTCCTCGGGCGCGAAGCCGACGACGCCGGTCAGCAGATCGTGCGCCCGGCGCAGGACGGAGACCCGACGCTCGACGGACTCCGCCTGGCCCCCCTCGTCGAAGGCCATGACGACGACCGCGGCCCCGTAGCGCCGGCAGAGACGGGCCTGCCGCAGGAACTCGGCCTCGCCCTCCTTGAGCGAGATCGAGTTCACGACCCCCTTGCCCTGGAGCTGCTGCAGGCCGCTCTCGATCACGGACCACTTCGAGCTGTCGACCATGACCGGGACGGTGGCGATGTCCGGCTCCGCCGCGATCCGGCGCAGGAAGCGGCTCATCGCGGCCGGGCCGTCGAGCATTGCCTCGTCCATGTTCACGTCGATGAGCTGGGCACCGTTCGCGACCTGCTCCCGGGCGATGTCGACCGCCGCGTCCTCCTCGCCCGAAGCGACCAGCCGGGCGAACTTCCGGGACCCGGTGACATTGGTTCGCTCGCCGACGTTCACGAAGGCGTTGCCCGGCCGCGGGATCACGAGCGGGGCGAGACCCGACAGCCGGGTCGTGCCCTCCGGCGACGGAAGCTCGCGGGGCGGCAGCCCGGCGACCGCCGCGGCGATGGCCGCCACGTGGTCTGGCGTCGACCCGCAGCAGCTGCCCGCGACGTTCAGCAGCCCATGGCGGGCCCACTCCCCGATCGCGCCGGCCATCTCCTCGGCGGTCTCGTCGTACCCGCCGAGCTCGTTCGGCAACCCGGCGTTGGGGTAGGCCGAGACCGGCCGGTCGGCGATCCCCGAGAGGACGTCGAGATGCTCGCGGAGCTGCGGCGGACCGAGGGCGCAGTTGAGCCCGACGATCAGCGGATCGGCGTGGCGGACGCTGTACCAGAAGGCCTCGACAGTCTGGCCGGACAGGGTTCGCCCCGACGCGTCGACGATGGTCCCCGAGATCATCAGCGGCAGGCGCGTGCCGAGCTCGTCGAAGAGCGACTGGACGGCGAAGATCGCCGCCTTCGCATTCAGCGTGTCGAAGATCGTCTCGATCAGGAGGAGATCCGCGCCGCCCTCCACCAGTCCGGCGGCGGACTCGCGGTAGGCGGTGACGAGCTCGTCCCAGGTCACGCTCCGGGCGGCCGGGTCCGACACGTCGGCGCTCATCGACGCCGTCCGGTTCGTCGGCCCCAGGGAGCCGGCGACGAAGCGCGGCCGGTCCGGCTCCGCCCGTTCCGCCGTGTCCGAGGCGTCGCGGGCGACCCGGGCGGCCGCGACGTTCAGCTCGCGGACGGTCGCGGGGTCGAGGCCGTAGTCGGCCTGGGCGATCCGCGTCGCGGTGAACGAGTTGGTGGTGATGATGTCGGCACCGGCCCCGAGATAGCCGGTGTGGACCGCCGTGACCGCGTCGGGCTGGGTGAGGCACAGCAGGTCGCTGTTGCCGCGCAGGTCGCGCGGATGGTCGCGGAAGCGGTCGCCGCGGAACTCCGCCTCGCCGAACCGGTAGGCCTGGAGCATCGTGCCCATCGCGCCGTCGAGGACCAGGATCCGCTCGCGCAGGAGACCGGGCAGCCGGGCGAGCCGGGAGGCCCGATCGAACGGCGTGGCCGGCGGCGAGCCGGCGCGCCGCCTCGCGACGTTCGGTGCCGCGACGGCGGTCACGAGGCCACCGCCGCGGCCGGATGCCGCGCCCGGATCCGGCGGACGAGCTCGGCGCACTGCTCGTAGCGCCCGAAGCTCGGCATGATGTAGGTCCCGGCGACCTCGCCCTCCATCGACGCGAGGAGGCGATCTGCCATCTCGATGCCGACCTCCGACCCGCGCTCACCCGCGGATCGCATCGCGGCCCGCGCCTCGTCCGGGATCGTGATCCCGGGAACCTCGTTGTGGAGGAACTCGGCGTGGCGGGTCGAGACGAGCGGGAGCACCCCGAGGAGAACGGGCACCGGGATGCCCGACGGGCCGAACCGCCGGCGGGCCTCGTCGAACATCGACTCGACCTGCTCCACGGAGTAGAGCGGCTGGGTCATCACGAGGTGGGCGCCGGCCGCGAGCTTCCGCTCGAGCCGATCCCATTCGGTGACCTGATCGGCCGCGGTCGAATCGAGCGCGCAGGCGATCGTGAAGCCGGCCCGCTGGCCGATCGAGGCGCCGGACGGGTCCTCGGCGCGGTTCAGCCGCGTCAGGATCTCGATGAGCCCGATGGAGTCGACGTCCCAGACGCCGGTCCCGGTGGGGTAGTCGCCGATCCGCGGCGGATCGCCGGTCAGGGCGATGATGTTCCGGACGCCGAGCGCGTGGGCGCCCAGCAGCTCCGACTCGAGAGCCATCAGGTTCCGGTCGCGCGTCGTGCAGTGGACCAGGCACTCGAGGTCGAGATCGTGCTGGATCCCGAACGCGACGGATAGCGCGCTCATCCGGACCCGGGCCATCGCCGAGTCCGAGACGTTGACGACGTCGACGCCGGCGTCGCGCAGGAGGCGGGCCGCTTCGATCGTCCGCTCGATCCGGATGCTCCGCGGCGGGTCGATCTCGACCGACACGACGAAGCGATCCGCAGCGAGCAGCTCGGCGAGCCGGGTCGGCGGCGGCGCCTCCTCGGCGGGCGACAGGCGGGCCGCTCGCTCGGCCAGGGACGTCGCCGGCGATGGTCGCGGAGCCGTGATCGAGGGTGGGGCCGCGACACGGTCGTCGACGACCAGGCCGGCGGCCGCCTTGTCGAGCGCAAGGCGCATCGCCGCGATGTGCTCCGGCGTGGTGCCGCAGCAGCCGCCGAGGATCCGGGCGCCGGCGGCGAGCATCCGCGGCGTCATCGTCCCGAAGTACTCGGGGCTGGCGGCGAAGAGGAAGCGGCCCTCGAGCCGCTGCGACAAGCCGGCGTTCGGCATGATCAGGCGGAACGGATCGCCGTCAGCCGGCGCGCCCATCGCCTCCAGCGCGTCCAGGCACGGCGTCGGGCCGGCCCCGCAGTTCACCCCGACCACGTCCGCGCCGGCCCGCCCGAGCGCCGCCGCGGCCTCCGCCGGCCCGCTGCCGTCGACGAGGACCCGCTCCTCGCCAAACGTCAGCGAAGCGATCACCGGCAGGTCGGAGGCGAGCCGGGCCTCGTCGACGGCGACGAGCAGCGACGGGAGATCGGAGAACGTCTCGAGGATGATCGCGTCGACGCCGCCCTCGAGCAGGCCGTCGATCTGTTCCCGGAACGCGGCCCGAACCTCCGCCTCGGGGATGGCCGCCGCGCCGCGGGTCGCCGGCCCGAGCGGGCCCACGGACCCGCCGACGAGCGCGTCGCGCCCGCTGACCTCCCGAGCTGCCCGAGCCAGCTGGGCGGCCCGCCGGCTGAGCTCGCCGGCCCGGCCCTCCAGCCCCCACGTCGCGAGCCGCCGGCGATTCGCGCCGAACGAGAGCGTCTCGATCAGCTCCGCGCCGGCCTCGAGGTACTCCCGGTGAGCGGCGCCGACGAGCTCCGGCTGGCTGAGCACGAGCTCCTCGAGACAGGCGCGCTGGGGCACGCCCCGGCTGAACAGGAGCGTGCCCAGCCCGCCGTCGACAAGGAGCGGTTGCGTCGCCAGCCGCTGCCGGAAGCGCGGGCGCGGCAGGCCGGCCGACGATTCGGCCGTCAAGCGCCGGCCCTCGGGCTGCGGAACGTGGACGTTGCTGGGATCGGCATGGCTCCTCGAGGAGATCGGGCGTAGGGGACCGGCAGAAACGGAAAGACCCTTCCTGCCCGGAAGGGTCCTGGGTGGTCCCTTATCGCGCAGGCAAGCCTGCCCGGAATTGGCACCTTGCCGGCGCGACGCCGGTAGGTTGTCGTGGCTTCAACGGGCCGGTCCCTCC
>DATBPR010000046.1:0-11805 GCA_036561285.1 Candidatus Limnocylindrales bacterium
GCCACGAGGAGCCAGACGATGGTCAGGAGGACGCGTCTCATGGGGTGGTCATGACGCGGCGTCGAGCAGCCGGGGCATCGGGCGGCATCGTAGCATCGGGTCGTGGCCGAGCCCTCGGGGTCGGGTGGCGTCCCGTCGCCGAGCGCTGGCTCGGCGACGAGTCGTGATTCCGCCAGCGACACGGACGTCGTCGCGGCATCCCTTCGCCCACCGGCGGATCCTGCGGCGCGGCACGCCTGGCTCACGGCGATGCCGAAGGCCGAGCTCCACCTCCATCTCGACGGGTCGTTGCGCATCGAGACCGCCCTCGACCTGGCCCGCACCCGGGGCGTGGACGCGCCGCGCGATGTCGAGGGGATGCGGCGCGAGCTGATCGCCCCGATGCCCTGCCGCGACCAGGCCGAGCTCCTTCGCGCCTTCCGCCTGCCGATCGAGCTGATGCAGGACGCCGAGGCGCTCGAGCGGATCACCCGCGAGCTGGTCGAGACGAAGGCCGCGGAGGGCGTCCGCTACCTGGAGGTCCGCTGGGCTCCCGCGCTCCACACCGCGCGCGGCCTCTCCCCGGCGGAGGTGATCGATGCGGTGGCGCGCGGCGCGAACGACGCCGCCGGCGAGCAGCACGTGGATGTCCGCCTGATCTGCACGGCGATGCGTTCCCACGACCCGCGCGACAACGTCGCCCTCGCCGAGGCGGCGGTTCAGGCCCGGCCGCTCGGGATGACCGGCTGGGACCTCGCCGGTCCCGAGGAGGCCTTTCCGGACCCGGCCCTGCATGCCGCGTCGTTCGCGGTCGCCCGGGACGGCGGCCTGCATGTCACCGTCCACGCCGGCGAGTGGGGTGGCGCCGCCCAGGTCCGCCGGGCCCTGGCCGTCGGGCCGGAGCGGATCGCCCACGGCCCGAGCGCGATCGACGACCCCGACCTCTGCCACGAGCTGATCGCCCGGAATGTCTCCCTCGACGTCTGCCCGACCTCGAACTGGCAGGCCGGGATCGTCGCCTCGATCGCGGCGCATCCGCTGGCCCGCCTGCACCGGGCCGGCGTGCCGGTGACGCTCTCGACGGACGACACGACGGTCTCCGACCTGACGCTGACCGACGAGTACGAGCGAGCCCTCGACGAGATCGGGCTGACGGCCGACGAGCTCTGGGCGATCGACCGCGCGGCGCTGGACCACGCCTTCGTCGACGCCGCGACGCGCGCGCGACTGGCGGCGACCTTCGACGCCTGGCGGGCGACGCAGGCCTAACCCGCCGGAGCCAGCCGCTCGAGGATCGCCGCGAGCTCGGCCGCGTCGGCGGCAATCGCGGTCGGATGGCGATCCGGCGGAGCCGCGTCGGCCTCCGCCCGCGTCGTGACGCCGGTCAGCATCAGGACGCTCCGCGCCCCGACCGCGACGGCCGCCGCGATGTCGGTCCCGAGCCCGTCGCCGATCATCACGGCCTCGGCGGGTTCGCGCCCCACCGCCCGTGCCGCCTCCTCGAGCAGGTACGGCTCGGGCTTGCCGATCGAGACCGGCGTGACGCCGCTGGCCGCCTCGATGGCCGCGACGATCGAGCCGGCGCCGGGCCGCACGGCCCGCTCGGTCGGGTAGACCGGGTCCCGGTTCGTCGCGATGAACCGCGCGCCAGCCCGGACGCAGTCGTTGGCCACGGTCAACCGGAGGTAGTCGATCTTCGGATCGAGGCCGACGACCACCGCGTCCGGCCGGCCGGCCGCCTCCCAGCCGTTGCCGCCATCGGTCCCCTCGACGCCACCGCCGCGGATCCGCTCGCCGGCGTCGCCCGCCCGCGTGACGCGAAATCCGGCGTCTTCCAGCTCGCGATCCAGGCCGCTCGCGCCGACGGTCAGCACGTGGTGGACCTCCGGCTCGTGGTCGCGGAGGTAGAGCGCCGTCGCCCGTGGCGAGGAGACGATCCGGTCCGCGGTCGCGGGGGCGCCCATCCCGGTGATCCGGTCGACGTACTCGGCGCGGTACCACATCGAGTTGTTCGTCACGTAGACCACGTCGTCGCCGCGCGCGGCGCGATCGGCGAGAACCGCCGCCACGCCGGGCACGGGGTTCGCGCCGCGGTAGAGCACGCCGTCGAGGTCGACGAGGAGGAGCAGGCCGGTGCCGGGCATCGAGCGCGAATGCTACCGGCGGACCCACCGGGCCGGCGGCCGCGCCACCGGTGCCGGCGGGGATAGCATCCCCGGATGACCCGCCGAGCGCCAGACCGCGACCCGTTGACCGACGTGACGCGCGTCCTGGTCGACGGCTCGAACCTCCTCCACGCCCTCGCGAAGCGGACGGCCGGCCCGGGGAGCGCCCACCCGGGACCCGGCCCGCGACTGCCGCCGAGCGCGCTGATCGGCCGGCTGCGGGCGGTCATCCCCGCCGAGGCCGCGATCGAGCTGGTCTTCGACGGGCCCGCCGAGCCCGGCCTTCGCGGCGAGCGGATCGCCCACGGAGTGAGCGTCCGCTACAGCGGCCGGTACACCGCCGACACGATCCTGATCACGCTCGTCGAGGAGGTCGCGGTGAAGGGCGGAGCCCTGCCAGGCGGCGGGTCGCCGGCGGCGGATGCGCTGCTCGTCGTCACGGACGACCGCGACCTGCGCGGCGCCGTCACCCGGCGCGGGGCGCGGAGCGCCGGGACGCTCTGGCTGCTGCGCCGGATGGAGCGGCCGCGCCTGGCGGCGCCGTCCGTCGGCAACGCGCGCCCGCCCCGGATCGACCAGGGACCGCCCGGCCGGACCGTCGATCGCGACGGCGACGACGATCGACCTGGCTGGTCGCCGGGACGTGGCGCGACCCGCAAGCGCGGCAACGGCCGGCCCGCGGCCAGGTCCAAGAAGCCGCCTAAGGGCTGAGACGGTCCGGCGGCGCGAGCCGACGGGCAACCGCGCGCGACCGGCCTACGGCCAGCCCAGGTTCGACACGACCGTCGCCACGATGATCCCCGCAACGAAGGGCACGCCCGCGATCAGCCCGAAGCCGACGCCCCGCTCGAGCGGATCGGCGATCGCGGGATGCGACCGCATCCACGCCGACCGCTGGACGCGCCACTCGATCGACCCCGCCACCGTCCCCAGGTACGGCGAGACCAGCCACCCGATCGCGAGGAGGACGAGGGCGACGATCGTCGGACGGGCAAGGCCGAGGAGGATCGCGATCAGGTAGCCCGCCGGCGCCGCGACGAGCCAGAGCGCCGTCGCCCCGAGCCCGAGCGTCTGCTCCTCCCGGTAGCGGTTGACGAGGTCGATGGCCGCCCGGGCATCGCCGATCGCCGTCCAGCGGCCGCGGATCGCGTTGTGCGCGCCCACATCGGAGGGATTGTTCATCGCCCAGGCGATCACCCCTGCCTGGCGCCAGCGGATCGCCTCGATCAGGGGATCCGCGGGGGACGTGACGCCGGGCTCGCTCGATCCGCGCGGGGGCGCGAGGTCGGCCGGCGGGTCCTCGACGAACGACTGGAGGTCGACGAGGTCCTCGAGCTGGTGGCGTCGGAGCTCGAGGGTCGCCGCGCCGGCGAGGTTCAGGTAGGCCGTCGCGATCCGCGCCGGATCGGCGAGCAGCTCGTCCGCGGGCGCGACGTACCGGCCGCGGTATCGCTCACGAACTCGCCGGAACCCGTCCACGAGCTCGCGCGCCTCGGCCGGGTCCATCACCGCGTCGGCCTCGCCGACGATCGGCCGGCGCAGCCGGGCCCACTCCGCGGGCACGCCCGCGGCGTCGGGGGGCGTGGTCGCCCGCCCGATCACCCCGTCGGCGTCGTACCCGTCGGACATCGAGTCTTCCTGCCCCCTCCCCCGGCGCGACGGCTCCGATCGGTCGGCGGCCGCCCGGCGCTAGAATGCGCCCCGTGACGGTTATCGATCAGATCCAGCAGGGATGGTCGAACTTCCTCGAGATTCTGTCCAAGGTCGTGATTCCCGACTGGGGGTCGCTGATCGCCCTCCTGCCCCTCCTCCTCGTCATCGGCCTGGTCGGGCCGCTGCTGTCGCTGGCCGTCCTCGCCTGGCTCGGATACGGCGTCACGAAGCCCAGGACGAGCGTGAAATACGACGAGGGCACCCGCGTCGCGCCGCGCGACCACCTCGGCCGGATCATCCCGCCCGTCGGCGAGCCCTACTGCCCGGTCGACGGCCTGATCCACCCGTCCGGTCGCCAGCGCTGCGACCAGGACAAGACCCGCCTCCTGCTCGTCTGCCCGAAGTGCGAGGTCGTCCGCGAGGCGGGCATCCCGACCTGTGCCAACTGCGGGCTGACGATCAAGCTCGAGCCGCGGGCGATGATCGTCGCCACCGACGGACCGCCACCCGGTGGGGCCGCCGCCGCCTGAGCCAAAGCAACCGGCGCCCGCACCCGCGTCGCCGTCGGCACTCCGGACCCCGCGCCTCCGCAGCCCCTGGGACGACCAACCGAACGACCGAAGGACCTCCCGAATGAACATCCTCGCGACGTTCCTCTTCCCGATCGGCACGGTCGCGATCGCGATCGCCTTCGCCGCCCATGTCGGGCACGCGGTCCTCCTCGCCAACGGCCGCCGGTCGATCGGCCTCGCGCTCCCCAACGCGCGCCAGCCGGCCTGGGCCGGCGCGGTGACGGGCTCGTTCGCGACCGCCCAGTCGAACGCCGTCCCGGCGGACTCCCCGCAGGCGCCGCTCGGGATCGCCCCGACGCCGCTCGGCCGGGCCGCGGTCGGCATCGCCCTCATCGGGTTCGCGACCCTCGCCGGATACCTCGTCGCTCGTGGCCTGACCGTCGGGCGCGGGCCGTGGGGCAACATGTTCGAGTTCAGCGTGGCCTTCGCGACCTCGATCGTCGGCGGCTACCTGTGCCTCCAGCGCCGCTACCCGATCCGCTCGATCGGATTCATCCCGACCGGCGTCGCGCTCGCGCTGCTGCTCTATGCGAGCAGCCTCCCCTCGGACATCAGCCAGCTCGTCCCGGCGCTCCAGAACCCGCCGCTGATCACGATCCACGTCGGACTGGCGGTCCTGAGCTACGGGATCTTCGCGACGTCGTTCGCGGCGGGCGTGGGCTACCTGCTCCAGGGCCAGGAGGACCGGTTCGCCTGGCTGCCGAGCCACAAGGTCCTCGACGAGGTCGCCTACCGCGCGGTGATCATCGGCTTCCCGATCTTCGCGACGATGATCATCCTCGGCTCCTGGTGGGCCTCGATCGCCTGGTCGCGCTACTGGGGCTGGGATCCGAAGGAGACCGCGGCCCTGGTGACGTGGCTGTCGTACGCCGTCTACCTTCACGCCCGGAACCAGAAGGCGTGGGCCGGCCGGCCGGCGGCGCTGCTGCTGGTCGTGGCGTTCGGGATGGTCCTCGTGACCTACTCCGGCTCGCTCTGGTTCAACGGCCTGCATTCGTACAGCGGCCTGTAGCGCGCGCTTTCCCTCGACACGAGAAGAGCCCCGGCGGGTCCGACCCGGCCGGGGCTCGTTGATTCGCGTGGACTACGAAGCGGACGGCGCCGGCGACTCCGCCGGTAGCGACGCCGCCGGAGCGGACTCCGACGGGGCCGAGGAAGACGACGACCCACCAACCGGGGTGTTCGTCACGTCGGCGCAGGCCACGACCGCCGGGTCGGCGGCCGACTTCTGGACCACGATCGCGAACGGCGCCGCGGTCAGGTCAGCGGGGGTCGACTGGATGATCGTGTTCGACGAGCCACCATTGACGGGGTTCAGGACGAACGGCGGGCCGGTCACGGGTCCGGGGGTCGCCGTCGGGCTGGCCGCCGGGGCACTCGCCCCGCCGCTCGCCGCCGGGGCGGATGCGGCCGCGCTGGCCTTGGCCGACGCCTCCGGGGAGCCGCTCGCGGCCGGCGCCGCGCTCGGTGCCGCCGTCGCCAGATCGGCGCAGGCGCCCGACTCGAGCGTCGCCGGCAGCGGATCGGTGAATCCGATCGCGACGATGCCGAGGGTCACGGCGGTGCTCCCGTCGCCGAGGTCGCTCATGACCCCGCCACCGAAGACCTTGCTCGCGTTGGCCTGGTTGAAGACGATCGCCAGGCGGGCAGGGGCGCTCGGCGCGACCGACGCCTCGACCGACGGCTCGACCGAGGCGGCCGACGACTCCGGCGTCGCGGTGGCTCCGGCCACGCCCGCGCTGCCGCTGCTGCTCGCGTTGCAGGCGGCCGCGACCAGCGCGACGACCGCGAGGAGCTCGGCAGCGATGGCGAGGTGGCGGCGGGTCGAGGTGCGTCCGGAGGAGGCGCGTCGATCGGCCCTTGCCTCGCGGGCGCCATCTCCGGCGCGCACGGGCAATCCGTCGTGGGACATGGGAATTCCTCCAGGAGTACGGTGAACCGACCGACAGTGGCATCGCCCGCGCTTCGCGCACGCGCGCGCGAGGGGCGAACGCATTACAGGCGAATCCCAGAATTGCCGACGACCGGCGGTGGGCCGAGCGCCGGTCCCCGGGGCGCCCCTGCCGCGGATGGACCCGCTACTCGTGGAAGAGCGGGTCCTCGGGCGAGGGCCGCGGCGCCCAGATCGCGTCCATCCAGTCCTCCGGCGGCTCCGGCCAGACCAGGTCCTCGGTGCCCGCGGCCGCCGGCTCCGGCCCCATCGACGCCGCCGGCTCCGAGGCCGCCGCGGCGGCCGTCGCGGGCTGCCACTCGCCCGTCGTCTCGCGCGCCGGCTGGGGCGGCATGAAGGCCCTGAACTGGAGGAGCTTCCGCTCGAACGGACGGGTCAGCGTCGGATCGACCGCCTCGGCCTCCTTGAAGACCTCCTCGAGCTCGTCGCCGATCAGCTCGTCGCGCTCGATCAGCGCCCGGGCCACGTAGTGGACCGCGGTCATCTTCTGGAGGATGACCCGCTCGGTCTCGGCGTAGAGCTGGTCGAGGAGCTCGTTGGCGGCGACGAGGTAGGGCTGCGGCGGGAGCTGGCCGGCGGTGAGCGGGACGACGACCTTCGTCGGGCCCATCGCCCACTGCGAGACGTAGTAGATCGCCCGTGTCGTCGCCCCGCGGAGGTCCGACGACGGACCCGTCGAGAGGTCCTTCAGGTAGCGCGTCTCGATCACGTGCCCGGCGAGGGCGACCATGATCCACGACTCGATCGAGCGCCGGAAGTACGACGTCCGCTCTTCCTTCGGCTTCGGCACGACCATGCCAAGGGCGTGGCCGCGGCGGATGATCGTCGCCTTCGAGATCCGCGAGTCGGTCAGGACGTAGCGGGCGACGACCGCGTGGGCCGCCTCGTGGTACGCCGTCTTGCGACGGTCGTCCCGGTGCCAGGACCGGATCGGCTGCTTGATGCCGTCGGATCGCTCGTCGGCGGCGGACAGCCAGTCCTTGTACGTGATCTGCTCGCGGCCTTCGTTGTGGGCGTGGATCAGCGCCTCGTTGATCACCGTCTTGATCAGGATCGGCGTCCATTCCATCGAGTCGGTGATCATCATCTCGAGATCGAGATCGGGCGAGTGCGCCTTCTTCGACAGGTAGAAGTTGATGATGTCGCGGCGGCCGTCGGCATCCGGTGGGTGGACCTCGATGATCCGGTCGAGCCGGCCCGGGCGGACGAGCGCCGCGTCGAGGACCTCCGGCCGGTTCGTCGCGCCGATCACGAACACGAGCGGGCGGTTCTTCACCGGGCCGCGGATCAGGCCGAACCAGCGAAGCACCTTGTAGCGCCAGCGGTCCTCGATGTGCTCGGTCAGCGAGTCCATCTGGTTCAGCAGGGCGTTCAGGCCCTGGGCTCCGCCGCCCATGCCGCCCATCATCCCGCCGCCGAGGCCGATGCCCATCCCGCCGCCCGCCTGCCCGCCGCGCGACTGGCCGATCGCGTCGAGCTCGTCGAGGAAGACGATGCAGGCGCCGCGCTTGCCGGGCTCCGCGTAGCGCCGGGCCAGGCCGCGGGCGTCGCGGAACAGCTTTCCGACCATCAGCTGGGATGTGCCGACGAACGCGCCCTGGAGGGAGCTCGCGTCGAGGTAGACGAATGGCAGCCGGGCCTCGGCCGCGATGCAGCTTGCGAGGAACGTCTTGCCGGTTCCGGGGCCGCCGGAGAGGAGGAGGCCCTTCGGCATCTCGCCGCCCCGCGCCTCGAACTCCTTGACCCCGCGAAGGATCGCCACGGTGCTCCGGGCATGATCGAGGAGGTCCGGCTGGCCGCGGTAGCTGTCGAAGTTGACGCCGATCTGGACGTCCTCCGGCGTCACGGTGTACTTCCTCGGCCGCGACAGGAAGTAGAACATCATGAAGAACTGGGCGCCGATGAAGACGACCGCGAACGACAGCTGCAGGGCCAGTGACGGCAGGACGCCGAGGAGGGAGACCACCGCGCTGACCAGCGTGTGGACGGAGTTCTGCAGGATCAGGAACGTCAGGACGGCGAGGAGGATGACGAACCGGATCCGGTTCTTCGAGAGGAAGTAGCTCGTTCCCGATGCGGCGTTGCGGACGCGCACGATGGATCCTCCTGGGGCCACGCTGGCGATCAGCGGAAGTCCGTGATGGCTCCGTCCTTCAGGTGGACGACGAGGTTGAGGGTCAAGCCGTTGCCGGACTGGTCGACGCCGCTCACGAGGATCTCGGTCGCCGACTCGTTGTCGACCGTGTAGGTGTAGAGGGCCCGGGCGCCGACGATCCGGCTGATCCCGTCGACCGCGAGCTCCCCGGCGAGGAGGCGGTACGGCTGGGCCGGAACGACGAGCTGGACGGCCGTCTGGTCGTCCGCCTGGAGCGCGGCGATCAGCGAGAGGATCTGGGGCGGGACCTTCTCGGTCGTGCCCTCGTTCGCCGCCACGGCCTGCTGGGGCGTGGGCTGCTGCGCGACGGCGGTCTGGCCGCGGAGGAAGACCGACCAGCCCATCACGATCCCGATCAGGAAGAGGCCGGCGAGCATGATCGGCCGGGCGACGACCGCGAACCGGCCTCGTGTGGCGTGGGCGGCCCGGCGCCAGCGACGCTCGCTCGGGGCGAGGGCGACCTCCGGCGCGGGCTGGCCGGCGGCAGCGCCGATCGGAACGACGGCAGCCGAGGCGAACGGGGCGGTTCCGGCCGGCGGGACGCCAAGGGCAGCGGCCGGAGCGGCCGGGGCTCCGACGCCGGCGCCGGCACTCGCCCAGGTCAGGGCGGCGGTCGCGGGTCCGGCGGGGTTCGCGGTCGGCGGTGGCGCGGACGTCGCGGCGGCCGCCGCGCCGGTGGCCGGGACGTAGGCGCCGGCGGCCGGAAGCGTCGCGAGCGACGGCGCCACGAACGGCTGGCTCTGCGGCGACACCACGTCCTCGGGCCGGATCGCGATCAGCTCGTGGTCCGCGGCGGTCTCCCAGCCGGCGTCCCGGTTCGGGTCGAGGAGGTCGTCCGTCGGCTCCCACGGCTTCGGCTGGACCCGGGCGACGTCGAGGCGCTTCTGCTCGAGCGGCGTCAGCTGGCGGTCCTGGAAGAGCGAGGGCCGGGCGGGCTCGGCGGGCGTCGGTTCCGCCGGGCCGTTCGGGTCGGTGGCCGCGACTTGGGCGGCGGCGGTCTCCAGCCCGGACTCGTTGGCCGGCGCCTCGTTCGCGGGCTTGCCGGCGGGCTCGACCGAAGGCGTCGTCGGGTCGGTGGACCCGGGCGTTGCGGGCTGCGGCTCGGCGGTCGGATGGTCGGTCATGGCGCCGGACTCAGGGCCTGCGGCGGGAGGATCAGCCCGGGGCGGCCCGAGTTCGTGACCACCCGCCAGCTGAGGAGCTGCTTCGAGCCGTCGCTCATCGTCGCCTGGGCGGCGTAGGCCTGGATCGAGATCCCCGGCCCACCGACCGACCCGAGGAGGACCGGCTTGCTGATCTCGACGACCTGGCCGGCCAGGTCGTTGGCCTTGACCGTGTCGAGCTCGCCCGCGCCGATCGCCTTCAGCTCGGCCTGATCGTTCGTGACGAAGGCGTTGATGAAGTCCCGGGCGATCGGGAGCTCGACCATCGCGTTCGGCGCTGAGCGGACGACCTGCTGCTGCGCCGGCGCGGGCGTGTATTCGGCGACCACCGTCGGCACGAGGAAGCCGAGCAGCCCACCGATCGCCACCGTGCCAACGATCGCACCGACCCGTCGAAGCCTGCGCCGGAGTTGCATCGCGCTCCCACTCACGCCTGGATGCCCACGGATGCTAACCCAGCCTGCGCAAACCGGCAGTCTGGGGTCCCACTGGTTGGCGATCGATACGCATCACAACCCGTGGCGGTTCACCGCGTCGATCCCCCGATGGTCCCCGCGAGCCGCCGGCAGCCCTACCCGGCGCGGCTCCGATCACCCACCAGCCAGGCGGCAATCACCCCGAGCGAGGCGCCGACCGTCGCGACGCCCGCCGCGAGCGCCCAGTCGGCCGGGGTCGACGGCGGCGGCTGTTCGACCCGGCGTCGGGCCACTCGCGCACGGATGGCTGCCGATGGCGGTCGTGGGGCCATGCGACTGACCGCCAGGGTCGCGGCGGCCGGCCGAGCGGCCACCGCCGGCCGAGGCTCGGCCGGCTCGTTTGCCTTCTCCGACCCAGGCCGCGGCTGGACGGCGGCGGGTCGGGTCTCCTTGAGGACGACAGCGATCAGCGCCGCCGCGCCGACGAGGATGAAGGCCGAGAGGTAGAACCACAGCATCAGCACGATCACGCCGCCGAGCGCGCCGTACGTGTTCGCGTAGCTGGAGAAGTTCGCGACGTACAGGCCGAAGACGCCGGTCGCGATCAGCCAGCCGACCGCGAACAGGGCGCCGCCGGCGAGACACCAGCGGAACGGGATGCGGGCGTTCGGGGCGAGCTTGTAGAGGACGGCCACCGCGAGCGACACGAGGACGAAGACGAGGGGCCAGCGAAGCAGGCTGATCGCCCCGACGGCGCTCTGGTCGAGCCCGAGCTGCTGCGACACCCCGGTCGTGAGGATCGACGCACCGACGATCGTCACGAAGGCCACGAGCAGCCCGACCGTGGCGAGCAGCGTCAGCCCGACCGCCAGGGCGGTCTTCGGGAGGAACGACCGATCCTCGTCGACCTCGTAGGCCTTGTTCATCGCCTTCATCAGGGAGTTCGTGCCGCCCGACGCCGCCCACAGCGCCGCGATCGCGCCGAACGTCAGGAGGCCCGGCCGGGTCGTGCCGATGACCGCCTGGATCTGCGGGGCGATCGCCGCGGCGATGTCGGGCGGGAGGTTGTCGGTGACCGCGCCGATGATCTTCTGGCTCGGATCCGTGATGCCGGCCCACTGGGCGACGAACGCCGCAAGCGCGGCGACGAAGATCCCGAACGGGAAGACGGCGAACAGGAACCGGTAGGCGAGCTCGGCCGACATCCCGGGCACGTCGTCCCGCTGGACCTCCGCCAGGAGCCGCTTCCCGATCCGCATCGCCGTGTCGCGCATGCCCCGATGGGACCACCCCCGGGCTGCCGCCTCCCTCGCGGACGGGCTCCGGAGCACGTCAGCCACGTATCAGCGATCCGACCCCTCGAGCCCGACCAACTTGCTCATCCAGTCACCCACGGACTCTTGGAGTCGATAGGCCGGCCACGGACTCCCGATTACGCGCTCGACGGGTATCGGCCACGCTCGGGTCGGCCTTCGTGACCCGCCGACGAGCCGCCAGATCGGCGCCAAGAGTCCCTCCATGACTGGTTGACCACATCGACAGCCCGCGAACAGGCCGTCGGGGATCCTCCAGCCACCCGACCATGGCTCGACCGTCGGCCGGGAACGCCGCACGCAGCACAGCGCCGTGAGCCGCGACCCGTCGCCGGTTCGTCGCTCCGGCCGCGACGAGGACCCAGGCCGAGACGCCCGTTGCCGCGTCGATCGGCCATCCGAGCGTCGCAGCGATCTCGCGCGCGAGCCGACGCTTCC
>DATBPR010000047.1:0-2487 GCA_036561285.1 Candidatus Limnocylindrales bacterium
GTCCATTTCGGCGAGGGCGACTACGACGGCTCCGAGGCGGTCATCCGGGAGCTCCTCGCGGAGCCACCGCCGGCCTGAGTCGTCGCTCCGACGAACGGCCCGCAATCACGGTCCGCATGGCCCATCTCGCGGTCACTTGCCGACGGCCAGCACGGCCGGATGACGATGGCACCGGCCGGTGTCCTCACCGGATGCTCCGAGCGTCACTCCCCGACGCAACTCGGAGCCATCGATGACCACCTCGTTCCTGCTCGAGCCCCAGCCGTTCCGCCGCGGACCGTCGGCCGAGGTCGCGGTCGTCGTCGGCCTCGCATCCGTCGTTGCCGTGCTGGCGTTCTTCCTGGCCGGCGCGGCCTTCCTCGGCCTGGCGATCGCCCCGGTCGCGAGCCCGGCTGCCGAAATCTCCCACCTCCGCATCGCCGACTTCTGGTGGCTCTTCGCGGGCCTCTCTCTCGCGTCCTTCGCCGCCTCGGCGACGGTCGCCGCCAGGGCCACCGCGTTCGTCTCGCCTCGCGACTAGGCCGTCGATCGAGTCACATGCCCTGACCTCGACCGGCCGGATGACGATGGTCGAGCCGACCCGATCCCCTGAACCTGTGAAACGAGCCGACCTTCGCCGGGCGAGACCCTCGCACATCGGCTCAACGGAGTCCCGGATGACCAGCTCTCCCGTCCCGACCCAGTCCGCCAGCCGCGGTCCCAGTCCCGCGGTCGTCGCCCTCGTCGGCGTCGTCACGGTCGTCGCCGTGTTCGCCCTGATCATGGCCGGCATCACGTTCATCGGCCTCGCGATCGCCTTCCCGATCGCGGTCCCCGTCGCCGAGGCCTACCACCTCCCGGTCCGCGCAGCCGACGCGGCCCTGGCCCAGCAGTTCGCCGCCTTCTGGTGGGCCTTCGCGGCCCTCGCGATCGCCTCGTTCGTGGGCGCAGCGGCCGTGACCCTCGGAGCCGCCAAGGTCCTGTCGCCCCGCGACTGAACACCACCTCACCGTCGGGGCGTCGCACGTGCGGCGCCCCGATTTCGATTCCCGGTCAGCCCGCGGCTTCGAGCTCCGTCCAGGTCCGGACCGGCATCCGCGTGTCGTAGAGCGCGAACGCGCCCTTGCCGCTCCGCTTCGCGGCGTACATCGCGGCGTCGGCCTGGATGAGCAGCTCCTCGGCAGTCGTGCCGGGCGAGTCCGCGACGGCGACGCCGATCGAGCCGCCGACGAAGATCGCCGCGCCACCGAGGCCGATCGGCCGCCGCAGCTCGCCGAGGATCCGCTCCGCCGCGGCGGCGGCCTCGTCCTCGTCGGCGATCCGCCCGAGCAGCACCGCGAACTCGTCGCCGCTCTGCCGGCCGACGACGTCCTCCCCCCGGATCGACGCCTCGAGCCGCTCCGCGACGCGGCACAGGATCTGGTCGCCCGCGGCGTGGCCGAACGAGTCGTTGACCTGCTTGAAGTCGTCGAGGTCGACGAACAGCAGCGCGACACGGCCGGGCCCGCGGCCCATCCGGGCGAGCGCCCGCTCGAGGTGGTCCCGCAGCAGGACCCGGTTCGCCAATCCGGTCAGCGGGTCGTGGAGGGCGTCGTGGATGAGCTTCGACTCGAGGCGCTTCCGGTCCGTCGTGTCGATCAGCAGGCCCTGCGAGACGTGCCGGCCGCTCTGGTCGTCGGCGAGGGCGTAGGCCTCGTCGCGGACCCAGATCTCGGAGCCGTCGCGGGCGAGCATCCGGTACTCGGCCCGGAGCGGCTCCCCGGTCCGCCAGTGGGCCTCGTACGCCTCGATCGCGGCGGCCCGGTCGTCCGGGTGGATCCGGCTCGGCCAGAGCTCGGGGTCGTCGAGGAGCTCGTCGGGCCGGTAGCCGAGCAGTCCCTTGATCTGCGGGCTCATGTAGGCGAGACGGCCGCCGTCGCTGACCTCGGGATCGGCCATGTCGACGTAGACCGCGGCCGGAACGTGCTCGACGAGGACGCGAAGGCGATTCTCGGCCTCCTCGGCGTCGCGGCTGGTCTGGACGAGGGTGCCCGCGGAGCGGCGCAGGCGCCGGAGGAGGATTGCGGCACAGCCGAGGACGAGGGCCAGGGCACCGAGCTGGACGACGGCGACGACGGCCGGCTCGACCAGACCGTCGAGGGCGTTGGCGAGCTCGGCGAGCCCGAGCCCGGCCAGGACGATGGCGCCGCCGAACAAGCCGACGACATGGATGCCGTCGGGCAGCCGGTACCGGCGCGTGGCGCGCTCCACGAACCGGACCCTACGCGGACGCGCGAGGGCTCGATACCACCGATTCGGGCCAGTACGACGCCGCCGTGACGGTCGCGTCCTAGCGTGCTCCGGGAGGCGATGCCTGGGAGCGGCGTCGCGCAGGAGGGAGTTGACGATGCCCGAACCAGCCCCGGATCCGGCCTTCGAGCAGCCCCGACCCTTTGCCCCCGCGCCCGAACCCGCCCCGGCTCCGGCTCCTGGGCCCGCGAATGCGTTCGAATCCATCCAGCCGCCGAT
>DATBPR010000048.1:0-4941 GCA_036561285.1 Candidatus Limnocylindrales bacterium
CGGAGCCGATGCCGAACCTCAACCGGCAGGCCGACGTACTATCGGTCAGATCCCCCGGAGCGCTCCCCGTGACGCCCATCCCCTGAGGAGCCTGATGACGAACCTCGAGCAGACCGGAGAGAAGGTCCTCGCCAACGTCGAGCACGTGATCATCGGCAAGCATCACGAGGTCCGGCTGGCCCTCGTCGCGTTGCTCTGCCGTGGCCACCTGCTGATCGAGGACGTTCCCGGCACCGGCAAGACCGTGCTCGCCAAGGCGATCGCGCGGAGCCTCGGCTGCAGCTTCCGACGCATCCAGTTCACGCCGGACCTCCTCCCGTCGGACGTGACCGGCCTGTCGATCTACAACCAGAAGACCCAGGAGTTCGAGTTCCGGCCCGGCCCGATCATGAGCCAGGTCGTCCTCGCCGACGAGATCAACCGGGCGACGCCGAAGACCCAGTCGAGCCTGCTCGAATCCATGGAGGAGCGGCAGGCGACGATCGACGGCACGACGTACGCGATGCCGGACCCGTTCCTCGTGATCGCGACCCAGAACCCGATCGAGTACGAGGGCACCTTCGCTCTCCCGGAGGCCCAGCTCGACCGCTTCATGCTCCGGATCAAGCTCGGCTACCCACAGCCCCTCGAGGAGGTGATGATCCTCGACGAGCAGAAGCGCCACCACCCGCTCGACGAGCTCGAGGTCGTCTGCACGGTCGACGAGCTGCGCGGGATGCAGAAGGCCATCCGCGACATCTACGTCGACGCGACCGTCGCCGACTACATCGTCCGGCTGGTCGGGGCGACGCGGACCCACCCCGACGTCTACCTCGGCGCGTCCCCTCGCGGCTCCATCGCGCTGTACCGCGCGGGTCAGGCCCTCGCCGGGCTCCTCGGCCGGGACTACGTCATTCCCGACGACATCAAGGCGCTCGCCGAGCCGGCGCTCGCCCACCGGCTGATCATCAAGACGAGCTCGTCGATCCACGACGTCCAGTCGGCCGGGGTCGTCCGCGAGCTCCTCGACTCGACACCGATCGATGGCATCCGCCCGACGGGCGGGGCCAACGGGCCGCGGTCCGTCAAGCCCGAGCCGGCGCCGGCCGAGCAGGGCGCCGCGAGCGCCTGAACCCGCACGAACGAGGAGCGGCGACGACGACCGTCACGATGATCGGATGATCCGCCGTCTCCAGCTGCTCGTGATCGCCGTGATCCTCCTGATCGCGGCGTTCTCGACCGAGCTCGACTTCCTCTTCTATCTCGTGTACCTGGCGATCCTCGTCGTCGGCGGCTCGTACATCCTGACCCGCCTCGGGCTCGCCGACCTGGAGGCCGGCTACGCGGTCAACCAGCTCACCGGCCACGTCGGCGACCGGCTCCAGATCACCTACACGCTTCGCAACACGAGCCGGATGCCGAAGCCCTGGCTCGAGATCCACAACCCGACCACCCTGCCCGGCGGGCTGCCCGGCCGGGCGATCACCCTCGGCTCTCGATCCGAGCGGTCGTGGCTCGTCCGGGCGCCGCTCGTCCGGCGCGGCCACTTCCGGGTCGAGCCGCTCCAGATCCGGACCGGCGACCCGTTCGGCTTCTTCGAGGCGTCGGCGTCCGTCGGCCAGGGCGTCGCGGTCGTGGTCTATCCGCGGATCGACAAGCTGCCGCTGTGGCGGCTGCCGGCGGCGAGCGTGGAGGGCAGCCACTCCGCGCCGGAGCGGACCCTCCAGACGTCGCCCCTCGCGACCGCGGTGCGGCCATACGCGCCGGGCGACAGCTTCAACCGGATCCACTGGCGCTCGACCGCCCGCCACGGCGAGATCCAGGTCAAGGAGTTCGAGCTCGAGCAGACGGCCGACGCCTGGATCTTCCTCGACCTCGAGCGATCCGTGCAGGGCGGCCGCGGCGACGAGTCGACGGTCGAGATGGCCGTCCGCGCGGCCGCCTCGATCGCGGACAAGGCCCTGCTCGAGAACCGCGCCGTCGGGATCACCGTCAACGGCCACCGCCAGGCCATCGTGCCGGCCGACCGCGGCGGCCGGCAGCACCTGAAGATCATGCAGCTGCTCGCCGCGGTCGACGGGGACGGCACGACGCCGCTCGCCGAGTCGCTGATCGGCGCCGCCGGACGGCTCCGCCGCGGGATGACCGCGATCATCATCACCCCGTCCACGGACCGCGCCTGGATCCGGCCGATCGCCGCCCTCCGGACGCGCGGGATCTCGTCGGTGGTCGTCACCCTCGATGCCGCGGCCGCCGAGCGGCTGGACCGCGAGACCCGGCGCCGCCTGGGCGAGACCGTCGCCGAGCCGACGACCGGGGCCGAGGAGCAGCGAGCCCAGCGGGCGCGGGCGCTCCGCCACGCCATCGCCGAGTACGAGCTGCGGGTCTACCAGCTGTCGCCGGGCCGGTCGCTCGCGGAGGCCCTCGGCGGATGATGGATCGCGTCCGCGCCCGGATCGTGACCGGCCCGCGGGAGGGCTGGCTGACCCTCGTGCTCGTCGCGCTCCTCGCCGTCTCCGTCGCGTGGTCGCTCGACGACGCGGCCCTCGTCCTCGGCCAGCGCGACTGGACGGACTTCCTCGCCTGGGCGGCCCTCGGCGGCGTCCTGATGGGCTTCCTCGGGGCGCGCGTCGCATGGAACCGGCCGATGGCCCACACGATCGCCGCGGTCGCGGCCGGGCTGATCGTCCCGCTGATGGTCGGCAGCGTGCTCCTGCCGCACGCGTCGTGGTCGGCGGCGTTCCACGCGACCGCGGACTCGGTCACCGACGCGGTGATCGACTTCGCCGTCCTCGGCCTGCCGGTGACGCGGCAGAGCGGGCACTACCTCCTCGTGCTCGGCCTGCTCTGCTGGGCGAACGGCCAGTTCGCCGCCTCCGCGGTGTTCCGATCGGGCCGCCCGATCGGGCCGATCGTCGTCCTCGGCGCGGTCCTCGTCGCGAACATGTCGGCGACCCAGCACGATCAGATCTGGTTCATCGTGCTGTTCTCGCTCGCGGCGCTGTTCCTGCTGATCCGCCTGCACGCCCTCGAGGAGCGGACGACGTGGGTCCGGCGCCGCATCGGCGACCCGTCGATCGTCGGCTCACTCTACCTGCGCGGTGGCACCGTCTTCGTGATGATTGCGGTGTTCTTCGCCTTCGTCCTGACCGCCACGGCCCACTCGGCGCCGCTCGCCGGCTTCTGGGACGACGCGAAACCGGCCCTGGTCGACATCAGCCAGTGGCTCCAGCGGCTCATTCCCGCCGCTCCCGACAGCCGGACGCTCGGCGTGCCCTCGTTCGGCGGGCAGGTCACGATCGGCGGCCTGTGGACGACGTCCAACGACCCGGCCCTCGAGATCGATCGGGCCGCCGGGGACAAGCGCGACCTCTACTGGCGGGCGACGACGTACGACTCCTTCACCCTCACCGGCTGGACGACGACCTCCCCGCAGACCACGGATCGCGCGGCGGGCGAGGACCTGCTCGGCGGTACGCTCGACGCGATCCCCACCAGCTCGGTCCGCGCCTCGTCGACGTTCCGCGTCATTCCCCAGAGCTCGCTGTTCCACGTCGTGTTCAGCCCGACCGATCCGCAGTCGGTCGACCGCGACGCGACCCTGCACCTCTCCGGCGCCGACGGCTTCGTTCAGTCGATCGAGGTCGGACGGGGCGCATACACCCTCCAGGCGTCGATTCCGACCGTCGCCGACGTCCCGGGCGGGGTGACCCAGAACCGGCTCCGGGCCGCGGGCACCGGCTACCCGCCGGACGTCCGCGCCCGCTACCTCGCCATCCCGAAGAACGCGATGGGGCCGGCGTCGACGCAGCTCTTCAACGACATCATGGCCACGGTGAAGGCGGGCCCCACCCAGACCCCCTTCGACATCGCCCAGGCGATCGTCGCCAGGCTCCGGTCCTCGCAGTTCCGCTACGAGACGAACGTGCTCAGCGTCTGCGACAAGTACACGAGCATCGTCGAGTGCTTCGCCGCTGAGAAGCAGGGGTTCTGCGAGCACTACGCGACCACGATGGCGATCCTCCTCCGCGAGGCCAACGTCCCATCGCGGCTCGTCGAGGGGTTCCTGCCGGGCGACCTCGATCCGGCAACCGGCAAGGAGGAGATCCGGACCGGCGGCGCCCACGCCTGGGTCGAGGTGTATTTCCCCGGCTATGGCTGGCAGATGTTCGACCCGACCGGTCCCGCGGTCTCGCGGACGGATCCGCTGCCAACGGGGAAGGTCGTCCCGATCGCCTCGGCGACGCCGGCGCCCACGTTCGACCGTTCGAGCAACGACCCCGCGGACGACATCAACCTCCGGAGCCGGCGTCCGAGCGGGATCGGCGTCGGGTCGACGAGCGGCGGCTCCAACCTGCCCGGCCTGATCATCGTGTCGGCCGTCCTCCTCGTGTCGGTCCTGCTGCTGGCCTTCCTCGCGTGGCGGCGCGGGCCGCGGTCGGCGAACAGCGCCGACGCCGTCTACACGTCTGTGGCCGGCATCGCCCGGCGGTTCGGCTTCGGGCCGGGCCCGACACAGACCGCGTTCGAGTACGCGGCCGCCCTCGGCGACGTGCTTCCGGGCGTCCGGCCGGAGCTCCAGACCGTGGCGACTGCCAAGGTCGAGGTCGCCTACGGGCGGCGGGAGCTCGGCGAGGACCGGATCCGCACGCTCCGGGCCTCGTACCGGCGGCTGCGCGTCGCCCTCCTCCGGCTCGCGTTCCGGCGCGGCGACCGCAAGCGGATGAAGAAGAGCTGACAGTCTAGAGCGCCCCGCTCCGCGATCGCTCCTCGCTCTCCTCCTGCGCGGCCTCGTCGAGGAGCGGCGCCAGGTGCTCGGTCAGGTTCATCGCCCGGACCACCGGGCGGCCCGCGCGGACCTCGACGACGGAGATCCCGCACAGATCGCTCGACCACATCCAGAAGCGCTCGAGCGGCAGGTCGAAGAGGGCGAGCAGGGCGACCTTGAACACCCCGTCGTGG
>DATBPR010000049.1:0-2142 GCA_036561285.1 Candidatus Limnocylindrales bacterium
CGGCCGGTCGTCGGCGAGGTCGGCCTGACGCCGCGGGCGAAACGTGTGATCGAGCTCGCGATCGACGAAGCCCGCCGGCTCGGCCACAACTACATCGGCACGGAGCACCTGCTCCTGGGCCTCGTCCGCGAGGGCGAGGGGATCGCCGCCGGTGTCCTCGAGTCGCTCGGGGTCAACCTCGACAAGGTCCGCCACGAGGTCATCCGGGTCCTCTCGCAGAGCTCCTCCGCCGGGCCGGCCCAGGAGACGAAGCGCGCGAGCAAGACCCCGACGGTCGACCAGCTCGGCATCAACCTCACGGAGCTGGCGCGGTCCGGAAAGCTCGACCCGGTCATCGGTCGCGACAAGGAGATCGAGCGGGTCATCCAGATCCTGTCGCGGCGCCAGAAGAACAACCCGGCGCTGATCGGCGAGCCGGGTGTCGGCAAGACCGCGATCGCCGAGGGCCTCGCCCACCGGATCGTCGCCGGCGACGTCCCGGAGACGCTGCTGAACAAGCGCGTCCTGACCCTCGACATCGGGTCGCTCGTTGCCGGCACGAAGTACCGCGGCGAGTTCGAGGAGCGCCTGAAGAAGATCATCGAGGAGCTCCGCAACACGAACGACGCGGTCCTCTTCATCGACGAGCTCCACACGCTCGTCGGGGCCGGCGCGGCCGAGGGCGCGATCGACGCGGCGAACATCCTCAAGCCGCCGCTGTCCCGCGGCGAGCTCCAGTGCATCGGCGCGACGACGCTCGACGAATACCGAAAGTACATCGAGCGCGACGCCGCCCTCGAGCGCCGCTTCCAGCCCGTGATGGTCGAGGAGCCCACGCTCGAGCAGACGGTCGACATCCTGATGGGAATCCGCGAGCGCTACGAGCAGCACCACAAGGTCGCGATCACCGACGAGGCCGTGAAGGCCGCCGCCGACCTGTCGAGCCGCTACATCACGGACCGCCATCTCCCGGACAAGGCGATCGACCTGATCGACGAGGCCGCCTCGCGTGTCCGCCTCCGTCATGCCTCCGCGCCGCCGGCGCTGCGCGAGGCCCAGAAGGAGCTCGATCGCGTCACGAAGGAGAAGGACGCGGCGATCAACAACCAGGAATACGAGGAGGCAGCCCGCCTGCGTGAGGCCGAGGCGACGTCCCGCGAGACGGTCGAGACGCTCCGCAGCGAGTGGCAGTCCCAGGTCTCGGCGGATCAGCCCACGGTCGACGAGGAGGAGATCGCCCAGGTCGTCGCGATGTGGACCGGCATCCCGGTCACGCGGATCGCGGCCGAGGAGTCCGAGCGGCTGCTCCACATGGAGGAGGCGCTCCACAGCCGGGTCATCGGCCAGCAGGAGGCGATCGAGGTCATCTCGAAGGCCGTCCGCCGCGCCCGGGCCGGCCTCAAGGATCCGAAGCGACCGATCGGCTCGTTCATCTTCCTCGGGCCGACGGGCGTCGGGAAGACGGAGCTCGCCAAGGCCCTCGCGGAGTTCATGTTCGGCTCCGAGGACGCGCTCATCAAGATCGACATGAGCGAGTTCATGGAGCGCCACAACGTGTCGCGGCTCGTCGGCGCTCCTCCCGGCTACGTCGGCTTCGACGAGGGCGGCCAGCTGACGGAGGCCGTCCGCCGCAAGAGCTACGCGGTCGTGCTCCTCGACGAGGTCGAGAAGGCCCATCCGGAGGTCTTCAACATCCTCCTCCAGATCCTCGAGGACGGACACCTGTCGGACGCCAAGGGCCGCCGGGTCGACTTCCGGAACTGCATCATCATCATGACCTCGAACCTCGGCGCGAAGCAGCTCCAGACGAACTCGACACTGGGCTTCCGGAACCGCGGCGAGTCCGCTGAGACGCAGGCCGAGGCGTCCTACGAGGTCATGAAGGAGAAGGTCGCCGCGGAGCTGAAGAACAACTTCCGCCCCGAGTTCCTCAACCGCATCGACGCGACGGTCGTCTTCCGATCGCTGACGGTCGAGGAGATCACCCAGATCGTCGACCTGATGCTGGTCCGGGTCAGCGACCAGCTCCGCGCGCAGCAGATGAACCTCGAGGTCACCCAGGCGGCCAAGGAGCACATCATCAAGCTCGGCTACGACGTGGCCTACGGCGCTCGTCCGCTCCGACGGGTGATCCAGAACATGGTCGAGGACGTCCTCGCCGAG
>DATBPR010000050.1:0-3318 GCA_036561285.1 Candidatus Limnocylindrales bacterium
GTGGACGGCTCGGTCGCGCCGCTGTGGCCGTTCGGGCATGGGCGGTCGTACGGCTGTTTCACGATCGACCACCTCCAGCTCGACCGGAGCATCCTCGAGACGACCGGCGACACGCTCACCGTCCGGGCCGACGTCACGAACACCGGGACGCGGGCCGCCGACGAGGTCGTCCAGCTCTATGTCCGCGACGAGGAGGCCTCGGTCGCCCGCCCGGTGCTCGAGCTGCGGGGCTTCCGGCGGGTTCACCTCGAGGCGGGCGAGTGCCGGACCGTCGTCTTCGAGCTCTCGACCGAGCAGCTGGCGTACGTCGACGCGGCGTACCGGCGGGTCGTGGAGCCCGGGACCGTCCGGATCCACGTCGGGCGGTCCTCGACGGACCTGCCGCTGACCGCCGAGGTCGCGCTCGTCGGCCCCGTCCACGAGCTCGTCGAGCGGCATCATTACCTGACCGGCGCCACCGTCGAGTGAGCGGGGCGCCACGCCCCGTCCACCTGCCACGAGGCCGTCGCCGATGAGCGCCTTCGACCTGCCCCTCGCCGAGCTGCGGGCGTACCGCCCGGAGCGAACGGAGTCGCCGGATTTCGACGCGTTCTGGGCGGAGACGCTGGCCGGCGCCAGGGCGACGGCGACCGGCCCGGTCTTCGAGCGGGTCGCGACGCCTCTCCGCGCGGTCACTGTCGACGACGTGACGTTCTCGGGCTTCGGCGGCCAGCCGATCAAGGCCTGGCTGCTGGCGCCTGCCGGCGCGACCGGCCCGCTGCCGACGGTCGTCGAGTACCTCGGCTACGGCGGCGGCCGGTCCCTCCCGTTCCAGTGGCTCCAGTGGGCCGCCGCCGGGTACGCCCACCTCGTCATGGACACCCGCGGCCAGGGCAGCTCGTGGAGCCCGGGCGACACGCCGGACCTCGAGGGCGATGCCTCGGCCGGCGGAGGCAACTATCCCGGGTTCGTCACGCGCGGGATCGGGCGGCCCGAGACCTGGTACTACCGCCGGCTGATCACGGACGCGGTCCTCGCGCTGGACGCCGCGAAGCTGCACCCGCTGGTCGACGGCTCGCGCCTGGCGGTCACCGGCAAGAGCCAGGGCGGCGGGCTGTCGCTCGCGGTCGCGGGTCTGCGGTCCGACGTCCGCGCGGCGATGCCCGACGTGCCGTTCCTCTGCCACTGGAGGCGCGCGCTCGAGGTGACCGATGCCTTCCCGTACCAGGAGCTGACGCACTACCTGGCGATCCACCGCGAGGCCGAGGACGACGTGTTCCGGACCCTCTCCTACGGCGACGGCCTGAACTTCGCGGCAAGGGCTTCGGCGCCGGCGCTGTTCTCCGTCGGTCTGATGGACGTCACCTGCCCGCCCTCGACGGTCTTCGCCGCGTTCAACCACTACGCCGGCCCGCACGACATCCGGGTCTGGCCGTACAACGGCCACGACGCCGGCGAGCTGGTGGGCCAGAGCGACCGGTACGAGTTCCTCGAGGGCCTCGGGCTCGCGCCCTAGCCGGGCCCGCCGCGCAGCCAGGCGACGTCGGGCTCCCAGCCGTCGACCACGTCGCCAAAACCGCGGCGGCGGGCGACGGCCTCCATCCGACGGAATGCGTCGCGAATCCGATCCGGTGTCGGGCTCGCGACGATCAGGTCGGCGATCGTGGCAAGGCCGGCGAGCTTCGGCTCGGCCAGTGGCTCGGCAGCCAGCTCGAACCGGAGCCACTTGTTGAAGGGCCGCACGCGGCCCTCGAAGGCGAACGCCGCGGTCAGCATCGGCCCGACGCACTCCACCGCGTCGAGGCGGCCCTCCAGCGTTCGCCCGCCCTCGAGGTTCCGCAGGGCTCGGAAGAGCGAGTTGAGGTACTCGCCGAGGGCGGTCCGCGTGGTCGTTCCCGCCTCCGCGGCCGTCAGCCGGCGCTTCCGCTCGACGATCCGCTCGATCTCGCCGTCGAGCCGGTCGAGGTCGACCCGCGCCCGCAGGAAGGCCGGCCGGTTCCATTCCGTCCCCGAGCCGGGAAGGGCGTGGTCGCCGAAGGCGGCGAGCTGGATCGCCCAGATCTCGACGGGGTCGCCGTGGTTCGTGTGCCAGCGATCCGGGTCGATGGCGTCGTCCGCGAGGACGATAAAGCAGTCGACGTCGGACGTCGCCGTGGCGAAGGGCCCGGCTGCCCGCGAGCCGAAGACGACCACCCCGATGACCTCGGGATCGGTCTGGGCGCGTCCCAGGACCGCGGCGTACTCGGCCAGTGGATCGCTCTGCGAGGCATCGGTCATGGCGACGAGGATCGCAGGTCCGCGCCTGCTCCTGCGAGATCGGTCGAAACCGCGCCACGCCAGCCGGTATGGTCGGGTCCTCGCCGATGAGCCGCGCGCGTGCCGCTGCCGGCGGGAGGGAGTGCCCGATGCGTCGTGCCCTGACGCTGGTCTTCGCGTCCCTGCTCGTCCTGCTCGTCGCCGCGCCCGTGAGCGCCGCCAAGCCGACGAAGGAGCCGCAGGGACCAGTCCTGAACGAGTTCGCCGCCGGCGAGGTCTGCGACTTTCCGGTCCGGGTGGAGTCGCTCGAGACGAAAGCCAAGGCGATCACGTTCGATCGCCGCGACGGTGCCCTCAAGGTGAACCTGAGCGGAAGCCTCGTCGAGCAGATGACCAACCTCGATACCGGCAAATCGATCGTCCGGCAATCGTCGGGTCCGGCGAAGGTCTTCCTGAACGACGCAGGCCACATCGTCCTGAGGTACGGCGGCGCCTCGGTTCTGCCGTTCTTCGACGGCGACGTGATCGTCCGCGGGCTCCTGTACTTCAGGGGCGGCGGCGGCGAGACCGAGATCGGCGACGACGGGTTCTTCTTCGTCCGCGTCGCCTTCCCGCCCCACGTCGAGGACCTCTGCGCGACCCTCTCGGCCTGACGCCCGACCGGACCCGGATGCCGGCGGCCGTCGAATCTCAGCCGCCGGCGACGATCCGGTCGACGTAATCGCCGGAGGCGGGGTCCTTCAGGATCAGCTTCGTCCGACCGTCGGGCAGCACTTCGCGCTTGATGACGGTCTGGCCCTCGAAGGTCTCGGCCGTCTTCGCGATCCGCGGCGTCGTGCCGCCCCGCCACTCGGCCAGCTCGACGGGCTCCCAGGCGCGGCTCTTCGCCGAGCGGTACGCGGCGTCCATGACCGCGTTCACGACATAGCCGTCGTAGAAGGTCTCGCGTGGCTCGCGGCCCTCCTCGAGCGCCGCGAACATGTCGCTGAACATGTCGACGTAGCCGAGCTCGCTGACCTCGTCGCCGACGGGGAACAGCCAGCCGGCCGACGTCTCGGCCTTCTCGGCGACGTAGCCGCCGCC
>DATBPR010000051.1:0-3204 GCA_036561285.1 Candidatus Limnocylindrales bacterium
CGCGCCCTTCGCCACGCCGAGTACGGCCGCCTGGACGCGCTCGACGAGGCCTACCTCGACTACACGGGCGCCGGGCTCTACCGAATCCCAGCTCCGCGCCCACCAGGACCTGCTTCGGTCCCGTGTCCTCGGCAATCCGCACTCGGACAGCGGCTCGTCTCGGGCCTCGACCTACCTCGCGGATCAAGCCCGTGCGGCGATCCTGGACTTCGTCGGAGCTTCCCCTGACGAGTACGCCGTCGTCTTCACCGCGAACGCCTCGGCAGCGCTGAAGCTGGTCGGCGAGTCGTACCCGTTCGTGCGGAGCGGCCGGCTCCTGCTGACCGCCGACAACCACAACTCGGTGAACGGGATCCGGGAGCTCGCCCGGGCCAGGGGCGCGCCGGTCGACTACGTCCCGTTGGATACGCCGTCCCTCCGTCTCGACCCGGACCGGTTGGTCGCGGCGCTCGATCGCCCGTCGGCTGGCGGGCGCCGGCTGTTCGCCTACCCGGCCCAGTCGAACTACTCGGGCGTCCGCCACGCGCTGGCATGGATCGACGCCGCCCACGAGCGCGGCTGGGATGTCCTGCTGGACGCGGCCGCGTTCGTCCCGACGAACCGGCTGGATCTCCGGCGGCAGCGGGCCGACTTCGTCACGGTGTCCTGGTACAAGGCCTTCGGCTATCCGACGGGCGTCGGCTCCCTGATCGTGCGCCACGAGGCGCTCGAGCGGCTCCGGCGACCGTGGTTCGCCGGTGGCGCGATCGGCGTCGCCTCGGTGGTCGAGCCCCGGCATACGCTGGCAGCCGGGTCGACCGGCTTCGAGGACGGGACGATCGACTTCCTGTCGCTCCCGGCGATCGAGATCGGCATCCGCCACCTGCAATCCGTCGGCGTGGACGTCGTCCATGACCGCGTCCGGCACCTGACGTCGCGACTGCTCGGCGGCCTGGCAGCGCTCCGACACCCGAACGGCGCGCCGATGGTGCGGCTGTACGGCCCGGCGGACGACGAGGACCGTGGCGGGACGATCCCGTTCAACCTCCTCGACCGCGACGGATCGATCGTCGACTTCCGGGGCGTGGATGCGTTCGCGGCCTCCCGCCGGGTCTCGCTCCGGTCCGGCTGTTTCTGCAATCCCGGAGCCAGCGAGACGGCACGTGGCATCACGGCCGCGGAGATGCGTCAGGTGTTCGCGCTCGGTCATCAGCCGTCGTTCCCGGAGCTGCAGTCGATCATGGGCTCGAAGGCGCTCGGCGCGATGCGCGCATCCCTCGGGATCGCGTCGACCGAGGCGGACGTGGACCGGCTGTTCGAGACGATCCGGGTGTTCTTCGATCGGCCGTGACCAGCCGCCATCGGCGGAGCCGCGATCCCGAGATGTGCAGACGACGATCGCGGACTACCGTGGCCCCACGGTCCGGTTCAGGCGTCTCTCCCGACGCCGGGCGCGTGCCGTGAGGGAAGGATCTGCGATGGACACCATCGTCAGTGAGGCCACGATCAGCCCGACGGACACGGGTGCCGCGACCTTCACCAAGTGGTTGGTCGGCGAAGGCCCGGAGATGGCCGGCACGGTCGGCGGATCCGTCGGCAAGGGCACGTACGCGGGCAAGGTGCTCGAGATGATCGTCGGGCCGACGACGACCGTCGAAGCACACTACGGCTTCCATGGCTCGGAGCACGAGTTCACCGCGCTCGTCCACGTCGAGCAGACCGGTCTCGAGGCCGTGATCAGCGGCGTCGTGATCGACGGCTGGGGCAAGGGCCGGCCGGTCACCGGCTCGTACACCGAGATCCAGTGCAGCCACGACGGCGTGACGACGGACTGCTGGCAGGGCCGCCTCGAGATCGCCGGCGCCGGCTGACCTGCCCCTTCGAGGGCCGTTTCAGGCGCGGCCTGGGACCGGCGTCTTCGCGATCGTGCTGCCGCCGAAGACCTGCTTCGTCGGCACGATCTCGATCGCGGTGAGATCGACGTTCGCGGGCAGGTCGAGGGCGTGCCCGATGACGGCGGCCACGTCGTCCGGCTGGACGGCCTCGAAGTCGTCGTAGAGCGCCGCCGTCGCCTCTGCGTTCCCGCCGAAGATCCCGTCGTAGAGCCGGGTCTGGACCCGACCGGGCATCAGGACGGTGACCCGGATGTTCGCGCCGAGCAGGTCCGCGCGGAGGCCCTCGGCGAAGGCATGCAGGGCCGCTTTCGTCCCGGCGTAGACCGAGGACTTCGGCGTGGGGTGCCGCCCTGCGACCGATCCCAGGAAGAACAGGTGGCCCCGGTCGCGCTCCACCATCCCGGGCAGGATCAGCCGGGTCACGTGGAGCGCGGCGCGGAGATTGACGTCCACGAGGAGGTCGATCGCCTCCGCCGAGCTCATCTGGAACGGCCCAAGCTGGGGCAGGACGCCGGCGTTGTTCACGACAACGTCGAACGGGATGCCGTCGAGGGCTCGCTCGAGAGCGCGCGTGTCGCGGATGTCCAGGGGAACCGCGTACGCGCCGGTCTCGGCGGCGACCCGCCGCAGGTCGTCGTCGTCGAGGGCGAGCGCGTGCACCTCCATCCCGCGACCGCGGAGCGACCGGACGACTGCTTCCCCGATGCCGCGCGAGGCGCCGGTCACGAGGGCGGTCGTCATTCGGGCCTGCCCGTCATACGATCACGCCGGCGCCGCTGACGACGATGTTCTCGCCGGCGACGCTCACGTTCGATTCGGCGCTCAGGTAGGCGACGAGGTTCGCGATCTCCGCAGGCTCGATCGGCGTGCGCGTGGGCAGGCCGGCGACCATCGGTGCGTACCAGCCCGATCCCTTCGCGGTCTCGGTCGCCATCGGGCCCGGGGCGACCGAGTTGACGAGGATGCCGAGCGGCGCGACCTCGAGCGCCAGCGAGCGCGTGAGGCTGATGACCGCCGCCTTCGACGCCGCGTAGTGGGCGTTGGCCGGATGGGCCTTGAACCCGTCGATCGACGAGATGTTCACGATCCGGCCGAACCCGCGCGTCCGCATGTCCGCGATCGCGGCGACCATCATGAAGTAGGTCCCGAGAACGTTGATCTGGAAGACGTGCTGCCAATCCTCGGCCGAGATCTCCAGGACCGGCCGCCGCGGGTAGACGCCCGCCGCGTTGACGAGGACGTCGACCCGGCCGAACCGGGCGACGGCGGCCGCGACCGCCGCGGCGCAGGCCTCCTGGACGCGGAGATCGGCGGGAATGGTCGCGACGTC
>DATBPR010000052.1:0-16766 GCA_036561285.1 Candidatus Limnocylindrales bacterium
CGGGCGATCAGCTGGGCGAACTGGCTGCCGAAGTCGAGGACGACGACGGAATCGGGCTCACCGGTCTCGGCTCGATCGCGCTCGCGGTCGTCACGGGTCGGGGCCGGAGCGTTGAGCGCGGTCTCGAGGTAGGCCTCGACCTCGGCGTCGTCCGGGGCGAGGACGCGGTGGCCCGCGTTGGCGGGCTCGCCGTGGACGGTCTTTCCGCGCTCGGGCGGGGGCGGCGGCGGCGCGTCGCCGGTCGATGGCTCCTGGTCCGCCTCGGCCGTCCGGTCCGCCAATCCGCCCTCCAGCTTCGTCCGCCCAGTCTACCCGGCCGGGCTCGCCGGGGAGCCCTCGGACGGCCGGGCGTCTGCCGCGAACGTGTGCTAGTCGCGGTTGCGCATCGCCTCGGCGGCCATGTCGAAGTAGGCGTGCAGGCGGCCGGCGACCTCGGGCGGTGGGGCCGTCCAGGCGATCGCCTCCCGCATCCGGGTGAGCCACGCGTCCCGTTCGACCGGTCCGATCGCAAACGGGGCGTGCCGCAGGCGCAGCCGCGGGTGGCCTCGCTCCTGGTCGTACGTGGTGGGGCCGCCCCAGTACTGGGCCAGGAACAGCGTCAGCCGGTGGCGGGCGCCGGCGAGGTCCGCCTCCGGATAGACCGGCCGAAGGACCGGGTCGGCCTCCACGCCTTGGTAGAAGCGACCCACGAGGGCCTCGAAGAACGCCATCCCGCCGGCGGCGTCGTACAGGCTGGGCTCGTCGGTCATCCACCGAGTCTAGGGTCCGGCGGTGCCATTCGCGGCCCGCGGCATCAGCGGGTCGGCGTTCCCGCGAAGCTCGGGCCGAAGCGGACCCGGCGCCGCTCGAGGGGGGTCAGGCGGGCGAGGACGGGGATCCGGCCCGCGGCAATGCCGAGCAGGGCGTAGACCCCGGCCGACCAGGCGATCAGGCCCAGGCCGTTCGCGGAGTCGGCGCCGAACGGATGGGCGCCGGTCAGGAGCGAGATGGCTCCGAGGATCGCCACGCCGCCGCCGAGCTCGGCGACGAACACCGCGAGATTCCGGCCCCAGTCGCGGCCGCGGTAGATGCCCACGAGGGCAGCGAAGTGGAGGACCGCGAAGGCGAGCACCATCGGCGTCAGCCAGCGGGACCCACCGGCGCCGACGATCGGCGGCAGCACGAGCAGCCCCACGGCGGTGGCGGTCAGTCCGGTCAGGACGAGCAGGAACGAGGCGGCGAGGCGGGATCCGCGATACATGGTGGTCGGGTCTCCGGTTCGGGTTCGACGGGACCGATCGTCGCCGTCCGATCGCGGGCGGGCCATCGCCGGACGCCATCGGCGCAGCTCGACGGATGACGATGCCCTCCACGGCGTCGCCGCCGACGCCCCGAACGGACGCGTCGTGATCTCCGATCCGCAGGCGAATCGAAACGACCGGCTCGCTGGCGGCGGCCGGTCGTCCCGGGAAGTGGCGTCTTCGATTGTTCTTCAGTTGTCGGATGCCGGACGATCGTCCGGCGGAGTTCTGTCAGCCGTCTGAGAACGGTCAGAAGGCCGAGGGAAGCAGGGTCGGGATGCGCCATCCGGCCTCGGGGGCCACGGCGCGATCGGCGGTCTCGCCGTGCTCCCGGGCCCAGGTCGCGAAGAACGCGGCCCGACGGCGGGAGACGATCCGGGCGTCCTTGCAGGGACAGCCCGCGACGAGGCACCCGCGGACGACCCGGTCTCCTGCGAAGTGGATGACCTGCTGGCTGTCCATGGGGCGCGGCTCCGATCTCCAGATGATGGGACCGGTGGATCGATCCCGATGCGGGCACACTAGGAGTCGCCGGATTACAGCGGCATCGGCGCCGGTCGCGACCGCATTACGACCGATGACGTACGACCGCTTCGGCCGAAGGACGCATCGCCCGGTCGGGCGTTGCGGCGGCATGTCGGAACAGCCCCGTGTGGGCTGCCTCGCGGGACCGCCCGGGACCGCTGGGAGGGAGCGCCCATGACGTACTCGATCGTCGCTCGCGATCCGGCGAGCGGCCGCTTCGGGGTCGCCATCCAGACGGCCTGGCCGTTCGTCGGCGCGACCTGTCCGTGGGTCGAGTCCGGCGTCGGAGCGGTGTCCACGCAGTCGTTCACGAAGATCGCTCACGGCCCGAACGGTCTGGCCCTTCTCCGGAGCGGCCGTCGTGCGACCGACGCCCTGACCGCGCTCCTCGAGGAAGATCCGGGCCGGGCGGTCCGCCAGGTGGGCATGGTCGACGCCGAGGGCCGGGCCGCCTCGTGGACCGGCGGATCGTGCGTCGCCGCCGCGGGCCACGTGACCGCCGACGGCGTCGCGATCCAGGCGAACATGATGGAGCGGCCGTCGGTCTGGCCGGCGATGCTCGAGGCATGGCAGGCGCCGGCCGTCTCGTTCGTCGACCGGCTGCTCGCAGCGCTCCGTGCCGCGGAGCGGGAAGGCGGCGACATCCGCGGCCGCCAGTCCGCGGCGCTCGTGGTGTCCGGCACGCCCGACGAGCCGGCCTGGACCCGCCAGTACGACGTCCGCGTCGACGATCACCGCGCCCCACTCGACGAGCTCGAACGGCTCGTCCGGCTGCACCTCGGGTTCGACGCGCTCGATCGTGCGGAGGCGCTGGGCCGGAGCGGCGACGGCGAGGGCGCGTCCCGGGCCGGCGAAGAGGCCTCCCGGCTCGCGCCGGGCGACGGCCAGGTCCTCGTGTGGCGGGCGATCGGGATGGCGATGGGAGGGATGCTCGAGCCGGCGCAGGCGATGCTCGCCGAGGCGACCCGCGAGAACCCGCGATGGCCGGAGTTCGTCCGCCGCCTGGCCGCGAGCGGAGCGCAGCCGGAGGTCGCCGACGGGGCACGGGCCCTCGTCCAGGAATGATGTCGGCGCGACGGGCGGAGCTGCCCTCGCTGCCGTTGAGACCACGGCCCGGACACCGAACGACCGGGCCGTCAGGGCACCGACGGTCCGGTCGCTAGGCTGCTGCAACGCTCTTCGATTGTTCTTCGGTTGTTCTTCGGTTGTCGAGGAGCGAGCCCTCGGCGAGGCCAGGGACCCGATGGTCGGACGATCGGCAGGCCGGTCGTTCGCCAGCGATGGCGGGGAACCCGCGGAGTCAGCCCCCGCGGGCGGTGCGCGCCGCGCGGATCGAACGGGCTCGAGCGCGCGATCCGGCGTCCCCAGCCGCCACGCGCGTCCTCTGGTCCATGCGATCCGCTCCCCTCGTGCGGCATCCCATCGGATGCACCGCGACGAACGTAGGACGGCCGCCCGGCCGCCACCACCGACATCCGACAGGCCGATGCGTACGCCGAATGACGTACGCGGGCCGTTCCTGGGATCTGACGGGTCCGCGGAGCCTCTCGGGCGTCTCGCGGACACGAACGAAGCGACGCCGGGAGGAGGATCGGCGTCGCTTCGTCTGGCGGATCGACGATCGAGGGGGAGGAGGGAGAGAACCCTCGATCGCCGGAGGTGATTCGGTTGTGGCTGGTCGCCCGGATTTGAGCGGCCGGCGGTCAGCGCGAGCGGGTGGCGCGGGGACGGGGACGGGGACGTCGCGGCCCGCCGAGCTGGTGCGCGGCCAGATCGATGACGATCAGCGCTCCCAGTGACACGATCAGGGTCCCGAGCGGGTCCATCGGTCCATCCCTTGCGATCATCGGCAGGTGCCGTGATGCACATCCTGCGTTCCGGCTCCGGCGACGCCATCGTCCGGACGTACGGGGATGCGTGAGACGGATGACGTACGGATCACTCCGGTCCGGGGGCCATCGGTCGGAGCCGGAAGACCGGGCCCGTGCCGAGCCGCTCCGACGGCGTGCCGTAGCGGAGGATCAGGTCGCGGATCGCGGCGGCCCGCAGCGGGTCGCCCGGCTCCAGCAGCTCGGCGGTCACGGCGAACGTCCGCACGCCGACCGTAACCGTCGCGACCGGATCCGCGACGAGATTGGTGGACCAGGCGGTCTCGCCCCGCGCCGCGACGACGAGCGTCCCGTCCGGCCATTCCACGAACCCGACAGTCACCCGGCGGGGACTGCCGGTCCGGGCGCCGCGCAGGTCGAGGCGGGCGTACCGGCCGTCACGGACGAGGTCGTCGTCCATCGGTCAGGGCCGGTCGGCGCGTCGCTCTGCGGCCGGCCGAGCGGGCCCGCGGCCGGCGGTCAGCCGACGCCCGGCCGGTCGGGCGCGGTCAGCGGCCGCGTTGCCAGGACTTGCCCTCGGTCGCGGCCGACGGCGCATGGATCATCTCGACAGCCTGGAGGTCGCGGATCGTCCGGGCGCCGAGCGCCGCCATCGACTGACGCAGCGCGCCGACGAGGTTCTCCGATCCGTCCGTGACGTGAGCCGGTCCCAGGAGGATCCGCTCGAGCGACCCGACCGTTCCGACCTTGATCCGGGTCCCGCGCGGGAGGGTCGGGGACGGCGTTGCCATCCCCCAGTTCGTGCCGCGACCGGGCGCCTCCTCGGCACGGGCAAGCGGCGAGCCGAGCATCAGGACGTCCGCCCCCGCGGCGATCGCCTTCGCGAGCTCGCCACCGCGACGCATCCCGCCGTCGGCGACGACCGGGACGTAGCGGCCCGTCTCCGCGTGGTAGGCGTCGCGGGCAGCGGCCACGTCGCTGATCGCGGTGACCTGCGGCACGCCGATGCCCAGCACCTCGCGGGTCGTGCACGCGGCGCCCGGCCCCACGCCGACGAACACGGCCGCCGCTCCCTGCTCCATCAACGCGTACGCGGCGTGGCTGTTCGTCGTGTTGCCGACCGCGACCGGGATCGGCATGAACCGGGTGAACTCGTCGAGCGAGAGCGGGTCGTAGCCCGACGCGAGGTGACGGGCGCTCGAAACCTGGCTCTGGACGAGGAACAGGTCCGCGCCGTGCTCCGCGCTGAACGGCCCGAACCGCCGGGCGGCACCCGGCGTCGCGGCCACCGCGGCCTTCGAGCCGGCCTCGTGGATCTCGGCGATCCGCCGCGCGATCAGGTCCTCGCGGATCGGGGCGGCGTAGGCCGAGGCGAGTGCGTCATGGACGTCACCGTCCGGAGCGGCGGCGACGGCGGCGAGGATCTCGCCGGGCTCGTCGTAGCGCGTCTGGACGCCCTCGAGGTTGAGGATCGCCAGCCCGCCGAGGCCGGCGAGACAGCCGGCGAACGCGGGGTCGACGACGGCGTCCATCGCCGACGCGAGGATGGGGATCGTGAGCTCGATGCCGCAGAAGACCTGGGCCAGCTCGACGTCGGCCGGCTCGATCGTGTCGGTCCCGGGAGCGAGCGAGACGTCCTCGAAGCCGTAGGTCGGGCGGAGGTCGTCGACCTTCGAGCGGAACATGCGCCGGTTGGCCGAGGGGCTGGCGGTCTGATCGAGCATTGGCGGCCTCCTGGCGGACGGTGACCCCGATTCTAGCCGAGGGCGAGGGCCCGTCGCCCGGTCGCCGGTCGGCGGATCAGGACTCGGCGTGGACGGAGATCAGCCCCGAGCGGTGCGCGATCGCGGCGGCCTCGACGCGGCCGCTGGCGCCGAGCTTGCCGATGATGTTCGAGACGTGGACGCCGGCGGTGTTCTCGGAGATGAACAGCTGCTCCGCGATCTGCCGGTTGGAGAGGCCCTCGGCGACGAGCTCGAGAACCTCGCGCTCGCGACGCGTGAGCCCGAAGGGGTCCGGCTCCACGGCCGCTGACGGGCCGGGTCCCTCCGCGACTCCCGCCGCGAGATCGATCCGCGATCGACGTGCGAGCGCGGTCAGCTCGGCCAACAGCGGCCGCGCGCCGTTGGCCACTGCCCAGGCGTGCGCATCGAGGAGTGCCACCGCGCCACCCGGCCGATCGCGGCCGGCCAGCCGCGCTTCCGCCAGCCGCCACCGAGCCAGGGCCGCCTCGTAGGCACGGTCGCGCGACGTCCACTCCTCGACGGCAAGCTGCCAGGCACCGGAATTGGACCGTCCGGTGGCCCGTGAGCGCTCCGCCTCGGCCGTCCGCAGCGAGGCGATCAGCTCCGCCTGCCCGTCCGGATCGTCGGGCGCCCCGTCCACGAGCGCCGCCAGTCGCCCGACATGGACGTCGATCCGCGCGAGGGCGTCCGTCACTTCCTCGGGGTGTCGCTCCGCCCGGGCCAGCTCGGCGCGATCCGCGTTCGCCCGGGCGCCCATCGCGTGGGCGAGCGCGAGGAAGTGCGGGAGCGGATGCGCCTCGAGCAGGGCAGTCACCCCGTCGATCGTGCGAACGGCCTCGCGCGGCTCTCGGCCCCAGAGCTGATGGGCTGCCCGGGCGATCACGTATTCGCCGTGGAACTGGCCCTCGACGGGCTGGCCGACGAGCAGCTGCCAGGCATGGTCGAGGCGGTCGCCCGCGTCCGGTTCGCCGCGCCCGACGCTCAGGTTGATCGTATGGGTCAGGTGGTAGATGGGCGCGTTCCGGCCGGGCCGGAGCATCCGGGCCGACTCCAGGCGCATCGTCTCGGCCATCTCCCATCGGCCGAGGCGGTACTGGATCAGGCTGCCGTTGTCGCGGATCAGGGGGCCATACGAACCGGTCGCGCCGATGCGGTCGACGACTGCGATCCCCTCGGTCACCTGCTCGGCGGCCTGGACGTCGCGCCCGCAGAGGCTCAACCCGTCGGAGAGGTTGATGTAGCCGCGGCTGACCTCCTCGGCGGAGCCCACTTCCTCGGCGATCATCAGCGCCTCCTCGAGCCGGGCCAAGCCCTCGCGGCACTGCCCGAGCGCCGTGAGCCCGACCCCGAGCGTGTTCATCGCATGGCCCTCGATCCGGCGGGCACCGACTGCCCGCGCGATCCGGACCGCCTCGCGGCAGTGGGCGATCGCCTCGTCGTTTCGATCGACCAGCATCAGGATCTGGCCGACCCCGGCGAGGACCCGGGCACGCTCCGCCGTCGCGTCGCCGGCCGGCAGCAACGCCATCGCCTCGTCGAACAGCCGGAGCGACGACTCCGGGCCCTCGTCCAGCCAGTAGGCCCGGCCGAGCTGCGCGCGGATCAGGGCGCCATGGACCGGATCCGCGACGACGTCCTGGATCGCGATCGCCTCGCGGAGGAGCTCCGCCATCCGATGGAACTCGCCGGCGATCTCGGCCGCGCGGGCCGCCCGCTCGAGCAGCTCGACTCGGTCGAGCCCGAGCGAGGTCTCCGGGTTGGTGACGCCGTCCCACAGCCCGAGGGCCATCTCGTATTGGCGTTGCGCCGTCGCAAACGCCATGGCCTTGAACGCGGCGTCGCCGGCGCGGACAGCCGCGACCGCCGCGCGATCGTCGTCGCGGGCGGCCTCCCAGTGGTGGGCGAGCTCGACCCAGTGCCCCGCGCCGCTCGCCCCGCTCGGGGCCGGTCGTTGGTCGAGCGCCTCGGCGTAGGCGCGGTGGAGCGCGCGCCGCTCGCCGGGGAGCACGTCGTCGTAGGCGGCCTCGCGCACGAGGGCATGACGGAACGCATAGCCGGCGGCCTCGCCGGATCCGTCCCGGACCAGGAGCTGGCGATCGAGGGCCATGCGCAGCCCGTCCGTCAGGTCCTGCTCCGAGAGGCCCGACACTTCGGCGATGAGCTCGTGATCGACCCGCCGGCCGGCGACCGCGGCGACCCGGAGCACCCGCTGCACGTGGTCCGGGGCCGCGGCGATCCGGGCGACGAGGGTCGCCGTGATCGTCGGTGGCAGACCGGCCGCGGCGGGATCGGCGGCCTCGGCGAGCAACAGCTCCTCCAGGAAAAAGGCGTTGCCGTCGGTTCGCTCGTGAAGGCGGTTGAGGCGGGCCCAGTCCATCGGCTCGCCGTGGATCGCCTCGACGATCCGCGCCGTATCGTCCCGATCGAACCGCGCGAGGTCGACGCGTTCGAACCGGCCGGTCCGCCCGATCTCAGCCAGCCAGGGGAGGAGCGGGTGACGGCGGTCGATCTCGTCGGTACGGTAGGTCAGGCAGAGAACGACGCGCTCGTCGGCGAGGCCCGGCACGAGCCAGGTGATTGCATCGCGCGTCGCCGGGTCCGCCCAGTGGATATCCTCGATCACGAGCAGCAGCGGCCGGTCCGCGGCGAGTCGGCGGAACAGCCGGACAAAGGCATCGAACAGGCCGGTGCCGGACGCGGCCGCGCCGAACGGCCGGGCGTCCGTCGCGGCTCGCCGGGGAGCGTCATCGCGGTCGGGGCCGGCGATCCCGGCAAGGCCCGGGACCAGGGCAGCCAGCGCGTCGAACGACCTGGGGTCGAGGTCGAGCAGGGCCTCGCGATCGTCGGGGTCGAGGTCATCGCGCAGGGCGGTCGCGATGGGGGCGAACGGCAGGCCCATCCCGCCGATCGCGACGCAGCCGCCCTGGAGGATCCGAAAGCCTCGCTCGGCGGCCCGACCAGCGAGCTCCCGGACGAACCGGCTCTTGCCCACGCCCGCCTCGCCCGCGATGAGGAGTTGGATCGAATCCCGCTCGGCGACGCGATCGAGGACCAGCTCGGCGCGAGCCAGCTGGTCTGACCGCCCGATGAAGACGGGACTGACGGCGCGACCGGGCATCGACGGATCATACGGGCCGTCCGCGTGGAGACCCGGCGAACGAGTCACGAAGACGCGGGCCGGAGATGGTCGCGGCGCGCGGGCACCGGCGTCTCCGGAACGTGCGGCATGGATCAACTACGGAGCGGTCGCGGCCAGTGGATGTGCAGGGCGGCGATCGCGATGAGCGCGGTCAGGCGATTGCGCCACGCCGTGACGCTGCGACCGGGTCGGTCGGGCGCGGGCGCCCGGCGCGATCGCGCCGCGTCGGCGGCCAGATCGGCCCGGTGCAAGGCTCCCAGCTCGATGGAAAACAGCGGGTTCATGTCGACCCTCCGGGTCCCGACCTGCCTGATCGGGCTCGGGATCGACTGTGGCCGGGGGGCCGCCGACACGCATCGTGAGGCGGGCCTACATCGGTCGGCGCGCTCCGTTATTTCCGGAGGCCGAGGCGTTAGCCGCGGCTCGAGGCGCTTCAAACCTCGACGGCGACCTCGACCAGGCCGAGCCGGAGGGCGATCGCCGCGGCCTCGGTCCGGCTGGCCGCGTCGAGCTTCCCCAAGATGTTCGAGACGTGGACCCCGGCGGTGTTCTCGCTGATGAACAGCCGCTCGGCGATCTGGCGGTTCGTCAGGCCGGCGGCGACATGCGAGAGGACCTCCCGCTCGCGGGCGGTCAGCCCGAACCGGTTCGCGTCCGGCCCGGGCGAGGACGGGTCGAGCGGAGGGGCGTCGCCCACCCCGGCGCCGGCGCTCCCGGGGAGCCCGACGCCGTCGATCTCGGTCCGCGACCGGCGGGCCAGCGACGTGATCGCGCCGAGCAGCGGCCGCGCGCCCTGGGCCCGGGCCCAGCCGGCGGCCGCGGCGAGGGGCTCGCGAGCGGGCGACCGGTCTCCGCGCTCCAGCAGGGCCTCGGCGAGCCGGAACCGCGAGTAGGCGGCCTGGTAGGGCCGGTCGGCGCACGCCCAGCCGTCGACCGCCACGGACCAGGCGTCCGGGTCCGGCGTCCCGAGGGCGCGCGTCCGCTCCGCTTCGGCGGCGTGCAGGGCGGCGTAGAGCGTGCCGCAGCCCGCCTGCTCGCGGGCGTGGGCAGCGATCAGGCCGCGGATGCGCTCGACATGCCCGTCGATCCGGTCGACGTGGCCCGATACGACGTCCGCCGGGATCCGCTCCGCGCGGGCGAGCTCCGCCAGATCCGCCAGCGCCCGGACGGCCATCGCGTGCATCTGGGCGAGGAAGTACGGGAACCAGTGGTCGCTGAGCAGCGACAGGCTCGATTCGATCGTGTCGATCGCCTCGCCCGGGCGGCGCTTCCAGATCGCATGCTCCGCCGCGGCGAGTGCGTACGCGCCCTGGTACTGGCCCTCCACCGGCCGGCCCTCGAGGAGGTCCGCGAAGCGGTCGAGTCGCCCGGAGATGTCCGGCTGGTCGCGGGCGACCCCGAGGCCGACCGTCGTGGCGATGTGGTAGCGCCAGGCGTTCGGGCCCGACCGGACCATCCGGCGCGACTCGCGGGCCCAGGCGTCCGCGGCGTCCCAGTTGCCGATCTCGTACTGGAACGCGGCGCCGTTCTCGCGGATCGTCGCGCCGTAGGAGCCGGTCGCGCCGAGCCGTTCGATGTCGACGATTCCGTCCTGCACGACGTCCACGGCCTCGCGGGTCAGCGAGCAGAGCCGCATTCCGTCGCTCAGGTTCACATAGGCTCGGGCGACGTCGTCGGAGCCGCCGAGCTCGAGGGCGATCGCGAGCGCGGTTTCGAGCGCGGCCGTCCCTTCGCGGCAGCGGCCGAGGGCGGCCAATCCCAGGCCGAGCGTGTTCAGGGCATGACCCTCGACCTGGCGGTCGCCGACGGCGCGGGCCATCGCAACCGCCTCCTCGCACATGGCGATCGCCTCGGCGAAGCGGTCGACGAGCATGAGGATCTGGCCCATCCCGGCGAGGACCCGGGCGCGGTCCGCGGACGGCTGATGCGCGGGCAGCATCGCGATCGCCTCGGCGTAGATCGCGAGCGACGGCTCGGCGCCCTCGTCCCGCCAGAGCGCGCGACCGCGGCGCGCCCGGAGGAGCGCGCCCTGGACCGGGTCGGCGACGGCATCCTGGATCTCGATCGCCTCGCGGAGGAACTCGGCGGCGCGGTGGAACTCGCCGTCGACCTCCGCCGCGCTCGCCGCGCGGACGAGGAGAGCGATCCGGTCGACCCCCAGGGTCGCCACCGGATCCGGGACGCTGTCCCAGAGCTCGAGGGCCAGCTCGAACTGCTGCTGGGCGGCGGCGAATGCGTACGCCTCGAAAGCCGTGTCACCGGCCCGGACCGCGGCTTGTGCTGCGCGGACGTCGTCGCGGGCGGCCGCCCAGTGGTGGGCGAGCTCCGCCCAGTGGGCCGCGCCGCCGGCACCGGCCGGCTGGGCCCGTCCGGCGAGGGCCTCCGCATAGGCCCGGTGGAGCGTCCGTCGCTCGCCGGGCAGGAGATCGTCGTAGGCCGCCTCCTGGACGAGCGCGTGGCGGAAGGCGAACCCGGCGCTCTCGCCGTCGCCGTCCTGGACGAGCAGGTGCCGGTCGATCGCGGCCCGGAGGCCGTCGGTCAGCTCGTCCTCCGGCAGGTCGACGATGTCGGCGAGCAGATCGTGGTCGACCCGCCGTCCGGCAACCGCGGCCACGCGAAGCACGCGCTGCGCGCCGTCGGGCGCGGCCGCGATCCGGGCGGTCAGAGCGGCCTGGACCGTGGGCGGCAGCCCGGAGACGGCCGCCGAGCCACCGGCCATGAGCAGCTCCTCGATGAAGAAGGCGTTTCCGTCGGTCCGGTCCTGGAGCCGGCCGAGGCGCAGGCGCTCCGGCTCCCCGCCGAGGATCGCGGCGACCATCCGGGCGGTGTCGTCCCGGCTGAATCGCTCCAGGTCGATCCGCTCGAAGCGGCCGGTCCGGCCCAGCTCGGCGAGCCAGGGCAGGAGCGGATGCCGGCGGTCCAGCTCGTCGGTCCGATAGGTGAGACAGACGACGACGCGATCGGAGGCGAGGCTCGGGACCAGATAGGTCAGGGCGAGCCGGGTCGCCGGGTCCGCCCAGTGGAGGTCCTCGATGACGAGGAGGACGGGACCGGCCGCGGACAGGTCCTGCAGGATTCGGAGCAGGGCGTCGAAGAGATCCGACTGGGTGCTCACGCTGTTGACCGGGACGTCGTCGGTCGGCCGGCGGAGAGCGCCGGGCTCCGGGGTGGCCGGCGGAGGCGCCGGCAGGATCGGGCCGATCGAAGGGACGAGCGTCGCCAGGGCGCTCTGGGCGCGCGGTCCGAGCGACGCGAGCAGCTCCCGGTCGTCGGGGCCGATCCCTTCCCGGATCGCCGCCGCGATCGGCGCGTACGGCAGGCCGACGCCGCCGATCGCCACGCAGCCGCCACGCAGGACGCGGAACCCGCGCTCCGTGGCCAGCCGGGCGATCTCACGCGTCAGCCGGGTCTTGCCGACGCCCGCCTCGCCCGAGAGGAGGAGGTGGGTCGGATCGTCGGCGACGCGGTCGAGGACGTGCTCGGCCAGCCGGATCTCGTCGGACCGGCCGATGAAGATGGGACTGACGCTTCTCCCCGCCATTCCGCCGATAATCGGCGGGGCGGACGGAGCTCCGCTATGGACGGATGTCATCCCCGGCCGGGCGTCAGCCGCGGGCCGGCCGGACGTGGAGATGGTCGAGCCGGGTCAGCGTCGCGAGGCGATGGAGCGCCGGGCGGATCCGGAAGCGTGGGTCCCTCGGCGGCCGGCTGCGGACCACGAGCTGGCTCCCGGCAGCCTCCCGTCGGAGCTCCTCGAGGACGAAGGCGATCTGGTCGGTGTTGTGGTGCTGGTACATGTCTCTTGCCTTTCGGGCTGCTGGACGTCCCGATGGCAACACGATGCTGGGACTGTCCGTCCCGCACATCGAGAGAAGTCGTTAGTTCCACGACGGAGTGGCCGTTATTTCGCGGCGGGCGTGCTCGCGAGGTCTTCCGCGATCCGGTGGAGCTGCGTCAGCGGTGGCCGTTCGCCATCTTCGTCGCGTCCGGCCGGCCGCGGAGCCGCCACATCGCGGCAATCCCGACGGCGGGTCCGAGGGCCAGGAGCACCCACGCCACCCGCCAGCCGGAGCCGTCGGCCGGGGCGAGGAGCCCGACGCCGAGGATCGTGACGCCGGTGAGGATGAACCCGGCCGCGAGCTGGAGGGACAACGCCGAGCCGGAGGTCCCGGGCGGCGAGAGCTCCGACACGGCGGTCGAGAACTGCGCCGAGTCGGCGACGACCGTGACGCCCCAGACGACGGCGATGGCCGTGATCACGGCCGGCGCCGCGCCGAACAGGAAGCCGATCACGAGGGCCGTCCCGCCGCTCAACGTCATTGCGGCGATCGTGAGCGTCGTGCGGCCTCGATCGTCGGCCAGCGCGCCGGCGAGGACGCAGCCGATCCCGCCGCTCGCGACGACGACGAACGCGGCGGCCGCCGCCGCCGCGGGATCGGTCGTGCCGGCGGCAGCGAACGACGCGGCGAGGAACACCGGCACCCACGTCCACATCGCGTAGAGCTCCCACATGTGGCCGAGGTAGCCCGCGGTCGCGAGCCGGACCGAGGGCTCCCGGAACGAGCGAGCGGCGGCGGCCGGGCTGAACCGGGAGGAGGCCACCTCGAACGGGCCCGGGCGGGCGGCGACCAGCGCGATCCCGCCGGCGACCAGGGCGAGGAGGCTCGCGGCGACGACGGTCGGCTGCCACGTCGCACCGGCGGTCGCGCCGGCGGCCCGGAGCAGGTGCGGGAGCGCGGACCCGACGGTCAGCGCCCCGATCAGGACGCCGATCGCGAGACCGCGACGCCGGACGAACCAGCCCGACAGCAGCTTCAGCGCGACCGGATAGACGGCTGCGAGACCGGCCCCGGTGAGCGCGCGCCAGGGCAACGCGGAGACCGCGTCCGTGGCAAATGCCGCGAACCCGAGATTCGCGAGCGCGGTGACGACCGCTCCGGCGGCGATCAGCCGGGGACCGTTCACGACATCCGCGGCGCCGGTCAGTGCCAGGACGATCGCCCCGGCGGCGAACCCCAGCTGGACCGCGACGGTCAGCAGGGGCAGATCGAGGCCCGTCGTCTGCCACTCCGCCGCGAGCAGCGGCGCGACGGCCGAGGCGCTGAACCACGGCGCGAACGCGAGGAGCAGGACCGTCCCCAGCACGAGCAGCTGGCGGCCGCTGCCCGGCGGGTCGACGGCCCGCGCCCCGACCGCGGGCGCGTCGGACCGGAGCACGGCCGTCTCGGTCTCCGCGCTCACTCCGGGAGCATCGTGTAGACGACGCATTCGCCACGGAGGACTTCGGCCCCGTCGGAGCGCCGGGCCACGCAGCGAAGGCGGGTGATCGGCTTGTCCGCGCGAGCCTCGAGGACCTCGGCCTCGGCGGTGACGGTGTCGCCGATCGGGACGGGCGCGGGATAGTCCCACTCCTGGTGGAGGAAGACCGAGCCGGGGCCGGGCAGCACTTGAGCCACCAGGGCGTTGAACAGGGCGGTCGTCAGGCCGCCGTGGACGATGAGCTCGCCGGCCCGCGTCGCGCCCGCGAACGCCGGGTCGAAGTGGAGCGGGTTCCGGTCGCCGCTGATCCGGGCGAAGGCCTCGACGTCGTCCGCGGTGATCGTCCGCACCCACGTGGCCCGCGTGCCCACCGCGGGCGGCTTCCAGTCCATTCGCCGGCTCGCGATCGGCCGGTCAGATCCGCTCGAACCGGTCGACCGGCAGGACGAAGACCGTCGCGCCGCCGACCTCGACCTCGAGCGGGTAGGGCATGAAGAACTCGCCGGGCTCCATGATCGGCGGCATCGGGTTCACGACCTGGGTCCGGGCGTTGCACGTCTCGCGGATGACCTCGATCACCGCGTCGACCTGGTCGTCGTCGACGCCGAGGATCACCGTGGCGTTGGACTGCTTCAGGAACCCGCCGGAGCTCGCGAGGCGGGTCGCCCGGTAGTCCCGATCGAGCAATGCGTCCACGAGGGCCCCCGCGTCCTCGTGGTGCACGATCGCGACGACGAGCTTCACGGCGCGAGCATAACGCGGCGGTCCGCGGGTGATGGTCGCGTCGCGACGTGGGCGGCTTCCGGAGGGCCCGGAGCACGGCCGGAGCGTGTCGGAGGCCACGCGACGCGGTGTACGATCGCCCGGCCGTGCGCGATCCGGCTTCCCGCGTCCCGTCCCGCCGACCAGGAGACCGCCTGTGCCAGATCCGATCGAAGGCCCCCGCACGCTCGACACCCTCGCCGACGGGGTCTCGGCCGCCGTCCACGGTGCCGACCTCGACGAGGGCCTCGGGTCGCTCCTTGCCGCCGCCGTCGCGGCACTCGGCGCGCAGAGCGCGATGGTCAGCCTCCAGGACCCGGACCGGCCGGACCCGGAGCTCACGCTGACGATCGGGCTGGACGAGGCGGCCCAGGCAGCCGCCGTCGCCGCCTTCGCCGATCCGGCTCATCCCCTGACCACCGCCGGCCGCGACCGGGCCGACGCGCGCTCCGGCTCGACCATCGCGATCCCGCTCATCGCGGCCCGGGGCGGGATCGAGGAGGCCCTCGGGGCGATCGCCCTGACCTTCGCCACCGGAGCGGATGCCGACGCCGCCGATCCCTCCGCGCTCCGGCTCGTGGCCGACGTCGCGGCCCTGGTGGTCGACCGATCCCGGCTCGCGGCGACCGCCGCCGAGCGCAGCGAGTGGTTCGAGCGTCTCGCCCACACGGACCCGCTCACCGGTCTCGCGAACCTCCGGACGATCTCGCGCGTGCTCGAGCTCGAGCTGACCCGGGCCGGCCGCCAGGGCGGCGAGGTCTCGGTCGCGATCTTCGACGTCGACGACTTCACCAGGACGAACGAGACCGCCGGGCGCGAGGCCGGCGACGACGTCCTCCGTTCGGTCGCCTCGGTCGTGGCAGGCTCCGTCCGCCTCGTCGACACGGTCGCCCGCTACGGCCCCGACGAGTTCCTGCTCGTCGCCCCGGGGTCGGCGGGGGCGATGGTCGCCCGCCGGATCCTCGAGGGGATCGCCGAGCTGCCGCCGGTCGCCGGTCGGACCGTCTCGGTCACGGCCGGGGTCGCCACGTTCCCGACGGACGGGATCGAGGCGGAGGCGGTCATCGCCGCGGCGCGTTCCGCCCTGGACCGGGCGCGGACCGCGGGCCGCGGCGGCGTGGAGACCACTGGGTCCTGACCCGGAGTCGCGGCCGGGGTCAGCGCGCCATCGGGAGGGCCGCGAGGATCGCCCGGGCCCGCACCGCCTGGAGCGCGTCGAAGCTCGGGTCGAGATCGAGCGCCGCCTGCAGCTGGGCTCGTGCCCGGCCCGTATCGCCGAGGTCGGCCGCGATCACGCCGGCGTGGTAGAGGAGCTTGGCGTCCTTCGTGCCGAACGCGAGCGCGGACTCCATGGCCGTCTCGGCCTCGGCCGGCCGCCCGGCGGCGTCGAGCGCCCAGGCGAGCGCGTCGTAGCCGTAGACGTCCTTCCGCACGGTCAGCTCGTTCATCGCGAGGTCGACGGCGTGTTGGGGATCGAGCCCGTGGTTGGCCAGGTAGAGCGACAGCGTGCGGTCGTAGACGTTGCCGGCGGCACTGGCCAGCTGGGCGATCGCGAGCACGGTCCTCCGGTCCTTCGAGGCTCGGTCGGCGTCGCCGGCGGCGTTCCGGAGCTGGTACAGGTCCGCTCGCCTGGCGAGCATGTCCGGCTGCGGGATGATCGCGATCGCCTTGCCGAACTCCGAGATCGCGCCGCCGAGGTCGCCATCCGCGGCGAGCGCCCGGCCGAGACCCGCGTGGGCCAGGAACGAGGTCGGGTCGTGGGCGAGGGCATCGCGGTCGGCCTTCTCGGCGCCGGCGCGGTCGCCCGTCGCGAGGAGCGTGTCGGCCAGCTGGTACCGGTAGAACCCGGCCCGTTCCCCTTCGGTCTCCTCGTCGTCGGCCTGCCGGACCGCCGCCCGGGCGAACCGCACCGCGCTGGTCGTGTCGCCGCCGATGAACGCCAGGTGCCCGAGGCGAACGCTCGCGGCGGCGGACGGAGCCACGGTTGCGAGCCGGGTATCGGCCTTCCGCGCCCCATCGAGGTCGCCGAGCTCCAGGCTCGCGTCACCGAGCGTCGCGAGGGCCGTCGGATCGTCGGGGGTGCCCTCCAGCACGCCCTGGGCGAGGGCTCGGGCGTCGACGAACCGGTGGAGCGCGACGAACACCACGCCGCGGTACGCGGTGGCGGCGGGCAGGTCCGGATCGATCCTCAGGGCCGTCGCGAGGGCCTGGTCGGCGGCCAGGTAGG
>DATBPR010000053.1:0-2512 GCA_036561285.1 Candidatus Limnocylindrales bacterium
GGCGGGCGCTGACGCCCGACGAGGTCGCCGGGCATGCCCGCTCCCCGGTCTTCCGCGGCGGAGGCTGGATGCCCCATGCGGGGACCGTCCAGCCGGCGAAGCTCGCCCGGGGGTTGCGCCGCGTGGCGCTCGAGCGAGGGATCACGATCCACGAGCGGACCCGCGTGGTCGACTGGGCGGACGCGCGGCCAGGGGCCGCCGGCACCACGTCCGGGGGCGTCCGGCTCGGGACCCGGTCCGCGATGGGGGCCGGCGAGCTCGTCGCCGACCAGGTCGTCGTCGCGACCAACGCCTGGGCCGCCGGCTGGTCGCCCGTCGCCCGGCGGATCCTCAACTGGTCGAGCTACGTCGTCGTCACGGAGCCGATCCCCGAGCGCCTCGCGGAGATCGGCTGGACCGGCGGGGAGGGGATTGCCGATGCGCGCTTCACGCTCCATTACGGGCGTCCGACGGCCGACGGGCGGATCGCGCTTGGCGGCGGTGGCGGTCGAGCGGGCTGGGGCGGCCGGATCGGATCCGCGTTCACGAGCGACACGGGCTCGGCGCGTCGTGCCGCCGTCGGCCTGCGCCGCTGGTTCCCATCGCTCGCCGACGTCCGGATCGAGGACGCGTGGGGCGGCCCGATCGACATCACGGACGACCACCGGCCGTGGTTCATGACGCTGCCGGGCGGCCGTGTCCACATCGGCGTCGGATATTCGGGGAACGGGGTCGGCCCGTCGATCCTGGGCGGCCGGATCCTGGCCGCCCTGGTCGGCGGACCGGGCGCAGACGACGAGGCCCGGAGCCTGCCGATCGTCGGGCCGGGGGCGACGCCGCGGGCGTTCCCCCCGGAGCCGTTCCGTGGCCTCGGCGCGCGGGTGTTCCGCGAAGCCGCCGCGCGCCGCGAAGCCGCCGAGGAGGCGGGCCGGACTCCGGACCGGGTCGTGACTGCGCTCTCGAGGATCCCGCGGCGGCTCGGCTACCACATCGGGCCCGAGTGATGGCGACGCTCGGCCGCCGGCGGACGAGAATGGCCGAATGATCGAGATCGCGGCCGACCGCTCGGTCCCGGGCGTCGACGAGATCCTCACGCCGGACGCCCAGGCGTTCCTCGCCGATCTCCAGACGCGGTTCGGGGCCCGCCGCGAGGCCCTGCTGCAGGCTCGCCGCGAACGCCAGGCGGCGATCGAGGCGGGGGCCGACCTCGACGTCGACCCGGCCACGGCCGACATCCGGGCCGGCGACTGGACGGTGCCCGCCGCCCCGGTGGCCCTCGCCGATCGCCGCGTCGAGATCACCGGGCCGGCCGAGCCGAAGATGATGATCAACGCCCTGAACTCCGGCGCGCGGGTGTTCATGGCGGACCTCGAGGACGCGCTCAGCCCGACCTGGGGGAACGTCATCGGCGGCCAGGCCGCGATCCGCGACGCCGTCCGGCGCGACCTCCGGTTCGACAGCCCGGATGGCCGCGCCTATCGCCTGAGCGACGAGATCGCGACGCTCGTGGTCCGGCCGCGCGGCTGGCATCTCGAGGAGCGCCACCTCCTCGTCGACGGCCGGCCGATGAGCGCGTCCCTGTTCGACGCCGGGCTGGCCCTGTTCCACGACGGCGCCGAGTGGGTCCGGCGCGACACCGGCCCGTTCTTCTACCTGCCGAAGCTGCAGGCAGCCGCCGAGGCGGCGCTCTGGCGCGACGTCTTCGACTGGGCCGAGGCTCGGCTGGGGCTGCCGGCCGGCGCGACGCGGGCGACGGTCCTGATCGAGACGATCCACGCGGCGTTCGCGATGGATGAGATCCTCCATGCCCTCGGTCCGCATGCGACCGGGTTGAATGCCGGCCGCTGGGACTACCTGTTCAGCTGCATCAAGACGTTCCGCGGCCGGCCGGACCGCGTCCTGCCGGACCGTGCCCAGCTGACGATGACGACGCCGTTCATGCGGGCGTACACGGAGACGCTCGTCCGGACGTGCCACCGACGTGGCGCGCATGCGATCGGCGGGATGGCGGCGTTCATCCCGTCGCGACGCGACGCCGAGGTGAACGCGGCCGCGATGTCGCGCGTCCGCGACGACAAGGAGCGCGAGTCGGGCGACGGCTTCGACGGGACGTGGGTCGCCCACCCCGACCTCGTGCCGCTCGCCACGGAGATCTTCGATGGCGTGCTGGGCGACCGCCCGAACCAGCTCGAGCGGCGGCGGGGCGAGCCGGTCGAGGTCGATCCGGCGCGCCTGCTGGACTTCCGGGTGGAGGGCGGGGCCGTGACCGAGGCCGGGGTCCGGCTCGACGTGTCCGTCGCCCTCCAGTACCTCGCGGCGTGGCTCGGCGGGAACGGCGCGGCGGCGATCAACAACCTGATGGAGGACGCGGCGACCGCCGAGATCAGCCGCTCCCAGCTGTGGCAGTGGCGAACCGCCGGCACGAGGCTCGACGACGGACGTTCGCTGACCGGCGGGCTTTACACGACGATCCGCGACGATGAGCTGGCCCGTTTGCGGGGGAGCGGCCCCGTTGATCCGCACCTCGCGGACG
>DATBPR010000054.1:0-4645 GCA_036561285.1 Candidatus Limnocylindrales bacterium
ACTTCGACGATCGAGCCGCGCTCGACGCCGGGCTCGCCTCCGACGCCATGCGCCAGGCCGGCCGGAACCTTCGGGAGATCGCGCCGGGCCTCGCCACGCTGCTCGTCGTCGAGGACGATCCGGGCGCCTGATCCGCCGGGCCATCCGGATCCCTCCGTATCCGAACCGCCCGCCCGCTGCTACTGTTGCCGGGACGGAGGGACCGTGTTGACCCAGACCGCGCCGACCGCCAGCGACCAGCCGGCCGACGACCGGCTCGTCGACGTCACGATTCCGGCCACCGGGCCCGACGGTCCGCTCGATGGGGTCGCCCTCGTCACGATCCAGCGCCCCGACGTCCTCAACGCCCTGAGCTTCGACCTTCTCGACGTCCTGGCGGACGCGCTCGCGACCCTCGATGCCGATCCGGCCTGCCGGGCCATCGTCCTGACCGGCTCGGGCGAGCGTGCGTTCGCCGCCGGCGCGGACATCCGCGAGCTCGCCCGCCAGACGCCGGTCACCCTCCTCGTCGAGAACCGGTTCGCCGCCTGGGAGCGGATCGCGGCAACGCGCAAGCCGGTGATCGCCGCGGTTCGCGGGTTCGCCCTCGGCGGTGGCTGCGAGCTCGCGCTGAGTTGCGACCTGATCGTCGCCGGCGAGGACGCCCGGTTCGGCCAGCCCGAGATCAACCTCGGGGTGATGCCGGGAGCCGGTGGCACCCAGCGGCTGACCCGGGCGATCGGCCGGGCGCGGGCGATGGACCTGATCCTCACCGGCCGGACGATCACGGCCCGCGAGGCGGAGACGATGGGCCTGGTCAGCCGGGTCGTCCCGGCAGATCGGACCCTGGAAGAGGCGCTGGCGCTCGGCGCCGCCGTCGCCGCCCAGGCGCCGGTCGCGGTCCTGGCGGCGAAGGAGGCGGTTCGGCTGGCCGAAGAGCTGCCCCTGGGCGACGGGCTGCGGCACGAGCGGCGCGCCTTCTTCGCGCTGTTCGCGACCGATGACCAGACGGAAGGAATGGCGGCGTTCGTCGAGAAGCGCCGACCGGAGTGGAAGGGACGCTGACCGATGGAACGTGATCCGGGCGAGGCCAGCGACTTCGGTCGCGATCTCCGCGAGGTCGGCGACGAGCCGGCCGGGAGCTTTCGCGACACCGCACCGGACATCCTGAGCCCGATCGACGAGGCGTCTCCGGTCTCCGGTCACCACCCCGTCCCCGATCACGCCCCGAGCTCGATCGCCGACTCGCCCGAGCAGAGCTGGGAGGCCGCGACGGCGATCCTGTTCCCGGCGCTCCGTCCGCCCGGCACCCAGGGCCTCGTCGTCGCCGAGATCGACGCGGACGTGCTGGCCGCGGATGCGTCCCGCAGCCACTCCCAGCCGCTGATCGACGAAGGGCCTGGCGGCCTGACCGTCGTCTATGTCCTCCACGCCGGCGGGTTCGACGTCATCGTGAATGGCGACCATCTCCTGTCCTGGGGCGTGACGACCGAGGCGGTCCAGGAGGCGGCGATGCGCAACCTCGCGGCGTGGTCCGCGAGCGCGGCGTGGACGGACGAGGTATCCGGCGAGCGGCGCCTGATCTCGAGCGACACGGGGGAGGGCTGGGACGCCGCGCGGATCCTGCTCCCCGACGTGCTCGACCGGCTCGCGGCGGAGCTCGGGGCGGCCGGCCGCGTCCTGATCGGCGTCCCCGAACGGCACCTGCTGGTCGCCGGCGCGCTGCGCCCCGACGACGCCGAGTTCGCGACGCTCTTCACGGACTTCGTCGTCGAGGCCTCGGGCGGCGCCGACGAGCCGGTCGACCGGCGCGTCTTCGAGCTCGTCGGCGGGCGACTGGTGGAGGCGGCCGGGCTCACGACGCCCGCCTGACGGTGCAGGTTCGATCGCCCCTGGACGCCGCGGCCGGCGTCCGGGGATCCTCACCGTGAGCGATCTCCACGTCGAGATCACCGACGGCGTCGCGACCGTCACCCTCGATCGGGCGGATGCGCTCAACGCCCTGACCGTGTCGCTCAAGGAGGAGCTTCGCGCGGCCTTCGACGGACTCGCCACTGACGACGGCGTCCGGGCGATCGTCCTGACCGGCGCTGGTCGCGCCTTCTGCGCGGGCCAGGACCTGCGCGAGCGGCTCCAGCCGGACGCGCTGCCCCTCGCCGACGAGATCCGCGCCCGGTACAACCCGCTCCTGCTGGCGATGCGCCGGCTGCCGAAGCCGATCGTGGCGGCCGTCAACGGGATCGCCGCCGGGGCGGGCGCGTCGCTCGCATTCGCCTGCGACATCCGGATCGCCGCGGACACCGCGTCGTTCCTGCTGGCGTTCGGCCGCGTCGGACTGATCCCCGACACGGGGGCGACCTGGCTCCTGCCCCGTCTCGTCGGCGCGTCGAAGGCGGCCGAGCTGGCGCTCCTCGGCGAGCCGCTCTCCGCGGCGGACGCGGAGCGGTTCGGGCTCGTCGCGCGGGTCGTCCCCGCTGCGGATCTCCCGGCCGAAGCCCACGCGCTCGCCGAGCGCCTGGCCGCTGGGGCGCCACGTGCCCACGCGCTGACGAAGGAGGCGCTCGCTCTGGCCTGGGAGAATGCGCTCGAGGAGCAGATGGAGCTGGAGGCGGACTTCCAGGGCCGGGCCGGCGCCACCGCCGACCATGCCGAGGGCCTCGCCGCCTTCCTCGAGCGACGGCCACCGCGGTTCACCGGGGACTGACGGCAGCGGGGCCACCCGTCCGCCCGGCCCTGGAGAGGAGGGGGACCAGGGCCAGCCGGACGAGCGGTGTGATGGGACCCGCGGCTCGAGCCGGCGGGTGCGGCCGCCAGCATCGTCAGCGGTTCGATTCGATCAGTCCCGCGGGTCCCGCGCGCTGCTTGCATCGCCATGCCAGCGACCGGCGACGGGCGTCAGTCCGGGCCGAACACGTACCGGTCGAGGAACGGGTTGCGCAGCCGGCGCCCGGGGTCCAGACCCTCGGCGAGGGCCACGAACCGGGTCCGATCCGGGTAGGCCGCCCGGACACGCTCCGGCGCGAGGCCGAACAGCTTGCCCCAGTGCGGGCGCGGCTCGAAGGGCGCGAGAATCCCCTCGATCTCCGGCAGGAGCCCCAGGACCGCGGACGCGTCCGGTCGCCACGTGAAGTGGATCGTGGCGCTGTCGCGACCGGTCGCGGGGCTGAGCCAATCGCGGTCGGCGGCGACTGTCCGGACCTCGCTGACCAGCGTCATCGGTGCGAGCCGCCGGCTGATCGCCGCGAGCCCGGCGAGGGCCGCGGGCGCGTCCGCACGGGCGACGAACCACTCGCTCTGGAGCTCGTCGCCGGCGCTCGGGACCTGGTCCATCCGGAAGTGGGGCAGCCGCTCGTGCCACGGCCCGGGGATCCCGCGCTGGGTCGTGCAGGCGTCCGGCGAGATCCCGGGGATCGGGTGGACGTTCGTCGCGGCGCGACGCGCGTCGCCGAGGGCGCCCGTGATGCCTCTCGGCTCGTCGCGGCCGGGGTCGTCGTCCTCCACACGCCGCTTCACCCAGATCTGGTGGAACACGGGCCGGCTCCAGCCAGTGAACAGGCTCACGGACGTGCCCGCGGCGACGATCTCCTCGAAGTGGTCGAGCACCCGGTCGAAGGGCACGTCCTCGAAGACGTCCTGGCGGACCTGGTACGCGGGCTCGACCGCGAGCGTGACCGCCGTGACCACGCCGAGGGCACCGAGGGAGACGACGGCGCCGTCGGCGGCCGGATCTTCCGGAGCGGCGGTCGTCCCCGCGCCGCCTCCGCGTGTGAACCGGCGGAGGTCGCCGCCCGCCGTGACGAGCTCCACTGCGCGGACCGCCGTCGCGAGTGAGCCGAGGCGGGGCCCCGAGCCATGCGTCGCGGTGGCGCAGGCTCCGGCGATCGAGATGTGCGGGAGCGATGCGAGGTTGTGGAGGGCGTACCCGGCCGCGGCCAGCGGGCCGCAAACCTCGCCGTAGGTCGCGCCGCCGTCGACCGTGACCGTGACCGCGTCCCGGTCCAGCTCGAATCGGCGCGGAAGCCCGCGGACCGAGATAAGGGTGCCGGTCGTGTCGGCCACGTCGCTGAAGGCGTGGCGTGTCCCGAGCGGCCGGAGGTTGCCCGCGTCGCGGATGACCTCGCGGAGCTCGTCCACGGACGCGGGCTCGAGGACCCGCGCGGCGCCGTAGATGAGGTTGCCGGCCCAGGTTCCGAGCGGCCGGCGCTCGCCGCCGGGGATCGTCAACCCGCCGGCTCGGGCCCGACGATCTCGAAGTGGCTCGCCGACCAGGCATCGAGGCGCTCGGCGTGGCGAGTCGCCTGCGGCCGGCGGATGTCACTGCCGGTCGCGTCCTGGACGTCGTCCCACTCGGTCCAGGTGGACAGCGTCACGAACTCGTTCGTCCCGGCCCGCGCCAGGTACAGCGTGACCGGGCCGCCTCCGGCCGCGGCGTCAGCCCGGGTGCCCGCCTCGGCCTCCTCGACGTAGCGGTCGAACTCGCCGTCGTGGACCGATCCCTCGACGACGCGCAGGACCCGCGGCTCGGCGCCGGCCCGATAGAGGTCGCCGAAGACGATCGGCGCGGCCAGGAACTTCCGGTTCGTGCTCTCCTCGAGCAGTTCCGGATGGAACGGCGACTCCTCCGGCGACGCGCCGACCGCGTCCTGCATGGCGCTCAACGATTCCC
>DATBPR010000055.1:0-8131 GCA_036561285.1 Candidatus Limnocylindrales bacterium
AGAGCGCGGCGTCCGCGACGTAGATCGCGTAGTTGTAGGCCGTGACCTTGCCCTTGTACGGCGAGGCCGGATCGAACACGACGCTCCAGCTGTCCGGCTTCGTCGTGACGACCGACGGGTCGTACATCAGGACGTTGGCTCCGCGGCCGTGGGGCACGCCGTAGCCGACGCCGTTGACCGTGTTGTAGGACTGGTTCTTCAGGCCGTCGAACACGTCCTTGTAGTTCGGGATCAGGTTGAAGTTGACCGGGGCCACGTCGCCGCCGGCGATCAGGCGGAGCGTCGCGTCACCCGACGCGGACACGCCGTCGTACTGCCCGGTCTTCATCAGCTGGACCATGTTGGCCGAGTCGACGCCGACCTTGACCGTGACCTTGCAGCCGGTCGCCTGCTCGAACGGGGTGACCCAGTCGTAGCCCTGGACCTGCTCGCCGCCGGTCCCGCCGACGACGTAGCCGGCCCACGCGATGAGGTTGAGAGCGCCCTCGGTCTGACCGAGGGCCGTCGGGGCTCCGCTCGGCACGCCCCCGCCGCTCGCGGCCGGCTGGCTCCCTGCCGGCGTGCTGGGTGCCGCCTGGCTGGCGGCCGGTGCGCTGGCGGCCGGGCTGCTCGGCGACGGCGTCGCGCCGCTGCTGCATGCCCCGACCACCACGGCCGCTGCCGCGATCAAGGTCAGGATTCGTCTCTGGTGCATCGGTGTCCTCCTCCTCTTCGCGCCGCCTCCTCGCGGCGCGAGATCAGCTCCCCGCGTCGGCGACGGGGTAGTTGTGCTGTCGTTTCCAGATCAGGCGGACCGCCTTGCCCTCGAGGGCGAGGGCGTCCGTCGACGAGGTGACGAGGTTCTGCTGGGTGACCACGAGCTCCGAGCCCGCATCGAGGGCGACCACGAACCGCGTGTCGGAGCCGAGGTAGACGACGCTCCGGATGTGGCCGAGCGCCGACGTCTCGTCGGCACCGACGCCGTCGCCGGGCTCCGCGAGGCGGATCTTCTCGGGGCGGACCGTGAACGTGCCGGCCTCGCCGACGATGGTCCGGGCCACCTCGCCCTTGAGCAGGTTCGAGGTCCCGACGAACCCGGCGACGAACGCGGTCGCCGGCCGCTCATAGACCTCCGCCGGCGCGCCGACCTGCTCGATCCGGCCGCGGTTGAACACCGCGAGCCGGTCGCTCATCGTCAGCGCCTCCTCCTGGTCGTGGGTCACGTAGATGAAGGTGATCCCCACCTGCTGCTGGATCGCCTTGAGCTCGATCTGCATCTCCTCGCGGAGCTTCAGGTCGAGGGCGCCGAGCGGCTCGTCGAGGAGCAGGACCCGTGGCCGGTTCACGAGCGCCCGGGCGAGGGCCACCCGCTGGCGCTGGCCGCCGGACAGCTGGTTCGGCTTGCGCTTGTCGTAGCCGGTCAGCCGGACCATCTCGAGGGCCTCGCCGACGCGTCGCTGGCGCTCCGCCTTCGCGACCTTCCGGACGACGAGGCCGTAGGCGACGTTGTCGCCCACCGTCATGTGCGGGAACAGGGCGTAGTCCTGGAAGACCGTGTTCACGTCGCGCTGGAACGGCGGCTGGCTCGAGACGTCGACCCCATGAAGCAGGATCCGTCCCTCGGTCGGCAGCTCGAACCCGGCGATCATCCGGAGCGTGGTGGTCTTGCCCGATCCGGACGGGCCGAGCATCGAGAAGAACTCGCCGTCGCGGACGTCGAGGTCGACATGGTCGACGGCGGCGAAGGACGCGGATCCGGTCGCGGCCTCGATCGTGGCGGACACGCGTTTTCCCGCGGCGTCGTTGCCGAAGACCTTGGTGAGGCCCTCGAGCCGGACGGCGGGGACGGACGCGTCGGGCGACGGCCTGACGTCGGTGCCGCCGGCTGGATCGGCGGGGACGGCGGTGGGGCTCGGAGCGGCCAACGGGGTCCTCGGTCTGGGTCCGGGATCGTGTCGACCCGGCGCGTGACGGTGCCTGCTCGCGGATCGGGTCCACGCCCGCGCCCCCGCGCGAACGTTGCCGCACTGTGCGTTGGCGTTCGCGCCGGTGTCAAGAAGGGCACCGGCTCGTCGCGCGGGGCGGTGATCCCGGCGGTCTCGCCTAGACTCCCGCCGTGCTCCCCGTTCGAATCCGCCGGTTCGCCCGTCTCCCGGCCGCCATCGCCGTGCTCGTCGTCGTTCTCGCGGCCTGCGATGCGGGCGCGCCGCCGGCGACCCCGCCGATCGTGCCCGGCTCCTCGGTCGCGCCGCGCGAGGTCAACGTCGTCCTCAAGGACTGGATCTTCCTGCCCGATCCGGTCGACGTCGTCCCCGGCGAGACCGTCCTTCTCCACGTCGTCAACGGCGGGCTCGAGATCCACGAGCTCGTCATCGGTGACCAGGCCGTCCAGGATGCCTGGGAGGCCGCCGAGCTCGCGACGATCGACGCCCCACCCGGCCCGACGCCGGCCGTGAGCGTGCCGCCGGGGGTGTCCGGCATCCGCGTCGTCGTCCCATCCGGGCAGCGGGTGGACGTCACCTGGCAGGTGCCGGCCGCCTCAGCGGACGTGTCGAAGCTCCTCCTCGGCTGCCACATCCCCGGCCACTGGCAGAAGGGCATGCGGGGAACGGTCATCGTGGCCGGCTCGTCCCCACCGCCGGGAGCCTCGGCCCCGTCCCCGAATTGATCCCGAACCGGCGACCGGGCCCGCGTCGCCGGCGGGTGACACGGTGCTAGGATTCGGGCCCGCCCACGGGGCGGTCGCCAGATCGAGAGCGCGGGTCGAGGAGAAGGAACCACATGGCCTATGTGATCGCCGAGCCGTGCATCGATGTGCTCGACATCTCGTGCGTCTCGGTCTGCCCGGTCGACTGCATCCACTACGAGGAAGGCACGGACCGGAAGCTCTTCATCGACCCGAACGAGTGCATCGACTGCGGCGCCTGCGAGCCGGAATGCCCGGTGAACGCGATCTTCCCCGAGGAGTCGCTGCCGCCCGAGTGGGCGAGCTACACGAAGATCGACGCCGTCTGGTACACGGACAAGGCGGCCGCGCGGGCCGCCGTCGACGAGGCTAAACCGTCGGCCTGATGGCTCGCGGGAGCGTCGCCTCAGGCCTCCGGGAGCGGGTGACCGCTCCACGCTGAGGGGCGGCAGTTCTCCGCAACGCCGAATCGATGCGCATCGTCTCGCTCCTTCCGTCCGCGACCGAGATCGTCTGCGCCCTCGGCCTGCGCGACGAGCTCGTCGGCGTGACCCATGAGTGCGATTGGCCGCCCGACGTGATCGGCCTGCCGGTGATGACCCGGAACGCCCTCGACCTCCACGGCGCGACGAGCCGCGAGATCCACCAGCGGGTCGGGGCGGCCGTCCACGGCGGATCGGCGATCTACCAGCTCGATGACGACGCCCTCGAGGCAGCCGACGCCGACCTGATCCTGACCCAGGAGCTGTGCGCGGTCTGCGCGGTCGGCTACCGAGAGGTCAGCGCGGCGGTGCGGGCCCTGGAGATGGACTCGACTGTCATCTCGCTCGAGCCGACGACGGTCGAGGGGATCCTGAACACGATCGCGACCGTCGGCGCGATGGCGGACGCGGAGGATGCCGCGGTCGATCTCGTCGGCCGGCTGCGGGAGCGCCTCGGCGCGATCGAGGCGAAGGCCCAGGAGCGGCGCGAGGCCGGCTTCGTGGGGCCGCGGGTGGTCGGGCTCGAGTGGCTCGATCCGCCGTTCGCCGTCGGCCACTGGGTGCCGGACCAGATCCGTCGCGCGGGTGGCTGGGACCTGCTCGGGCAGGACGGCGAGGCCGCCCGCGAGACGACCTGGGACGCGGTCGCGGAGGTCGATCCGGACCTGCTCCTCGTGATGCCGTGCGGCTACCACCTCGGCGAGACGGTCGACGAGTGGGAGGCGACACCGCGCCCGGACTGGATCGCCGACCTCACGGCGATCCGGCGCGGCCACGTCATCGCCCTCGACGGCTCGTCGTACTTCTCGCGGCCGGGCCCGCGGGTCGTGGACGGGATCGAGATGCTTGCCGAGATCTTCGATCCGGAGGCGTTCCGCGACCTCTCGCCCGCGACCGGCTGGACGCCGATCGTCTGACGATGGCCTCGACGTCGCGGGACATGGGGGCGCCGCCGAGCGGCCCTCGATCCAGCTTCGCCTGTCTCTGGTGCGGCCGGCCATGGGAGACGCGCGGCCCGGACGATCTCGAAGGCTGGGCCCAGCTCTGCCCGGACTGTCTCGGCAAGGCCGGCGACAACTCGTTCCTCCGCTTCCGGCTGCGGGCGGCGCTCGAGGCGCGGGCGGCAGCGTCGTCGCCACCCGTGACGCCTCCGCCCGAACCTTCGCCCGCCCCCGATCCGGCGCCTGCGCCGTCCGGCCCCCGACCTGCCTCTCCGCCCAGGCCCGAGCGGACCGGCATCGACCAGGAGATGGTCGACTACTACGAGGCGCGCGCCGGCGAGTACGACGACTGGTATCTGCGCCGCGGTCGCTACGAGCACGGCCCGATCCATGACGCCGCCTGGAACGCGGAGCTCGACGCCGCCGGCCGCTGGCTCGACGCCCTGCCGATGAGCGGCCGGATCGTCGAGCTGGCCACCGGCACCGGCTGGTGGTCGCCACTGCTCGCGGGCAAGGGCGAGCTGTGGTGCTCGGACGCGGCGCCCGCTCCGCTCGAGCGCGCCCGCGACCGTCTCCTGGCCCACGGGCTGCGCGCCCATCTCCACGTCCGCGATGCCTGGGCCGCGCCCGACGGCGAACCCGCCGGCGCGCTGTTCGCCGGGTTCTGGCTCAGCCACGTCGAGGGGGACCGGACGGGCGCCTTCCTCGACCTCACGGCTCGCTGGCTGGCGCCGGGCGGCCGCCTCGCCCTCATCGACTCGCTCCCGGACCCGCGGTCCGGCGCCGCCGACCACGACCCGGTTGCCGCGGACGGCCGATCCGTGCGCCGCCTCGCCGACGGCCGCGAGTTCAGCGTGATCAAGGTCTACCGGACGCCCGACGAGACGGCCGACGCCCTCCGTGCCGCCGGCTTCGCGGAGGTCTCGGTCACGACGACGGGCCGGTTCTTCGTCCTGGCGACGGCCGTCAGACCCTGACGGGTGCGCGGCCCCAACCGCGGCCCCTCGACGAGGCCGACGCGTCAAAGACGACCGTCCGCGCCCCGAACGGCGCAATCCCGGCGTCGCAGGGGGCGACCCGGCGGCTGTCGCGCCAAATCGCGTGCGATACTCCCGCCGTGACGCCACTCAGCGACCGAACGATCGCCACGATCGGGTCCGGGGTGATGGCCGAGGCGATGATCGCCGGCCTCCTCCGGGGCGAGCTCGTCGCGCCCGACCAGATCGTCGCGAGCCATCCCCGCGCCGAGCGACGCGACCATCTCCGCGCGGAATACGGCATCCGCGTCGTGGGCGACAACCGGGGGGCGATCGAGGGCGCGGACGTCGTGCTCCTCGGGATCAAGCCCCAGATGCTCGCGAAGGTCGGCCATGAGATCGGTCCATCGCTCGTCCGCGGACAGGTCGTCCTCAGCGTCCTCGCCGGTGCGACGACGAAGGCGCTCGTCGGCACGCTCGGTCACGACCAGGTCATCCGGGCGATGCCGAACACGCCGGCCCGCCTCGGCAAGGGCGTGACGGTCTGGTATGCGACGCCCGCGACGACCGAGGAGCAGCGCGGCCAGGCGGCGGCCCTGCTCGCGGCCCTCGGAACGCAGATCGAGGTCGACGACGAGAAGATGGTCGCGATGGCGACGGCCGTCTCCGGTACCGGACCGACCTACGTGTTCCTCGTGATGGAGGCCCTCATCGACGCGGCGGTCCATCTCGGCTTCCCGCGCCACGTCGCCCACGACCTCGTCGTCGAGACGCTCGAGGGGAGCGCCGCCTTCGCGAAGCAGTCGGCGATGCACCCCGCCGAGCTCCGCAACATGGTGACCTCGCCCGGCGGGACGTCTGCCGCGGCGCTCCACGAGCTCGAGTCCGGCCGGCTCCGGACCGTTCTGTCCGAAGCCGTCTGGGCGGCGTTCCGGCGGACCGTCGAGCTGGGCGACCAGCTCGAGGCCAGCGTCGCCGACGACCACGCGGCCGCCGACCGATCCGAGCGCGATCGGCCCGCGTGACGGCTGTCGCAATCGGGTCGGTCGATCTCCGGCGAGCCCCGCTCGCAGAGCTCCGGGCCATCGACTTCCGCGCCCCGGGCCGTGACTACTGGGCCGACGAGGCCGCGCTCCACGATCGTCTCGTCGCGTCGTGGGCCGGCCTCGACGACGCCGCGTGGCGGTTGCCGGGCGCCGCTCCGTCGGACGCCGGCGGGCCGGACTGGTCGCTCCTCGATCACGTCGGCCACCTCGTCGACTGGTGGGAGCTCGCCGTGGACTACATCCAGCGGGTGATCGACGGCGACCGCTGGCCGACGGACGACGACTACGACGGCGGCGACTTCGACACGTTCAACGAGGGGCGCCGCGCGCGCTTCGCGGACCTGCCGCCCGCGGAGCTGCGGGCCCGGGTGACCACCGCCCACGCCGCCGCCCTCGCGATCGCACGGCGCCTCCCCGCCGAGACGATCCGGAGCGATGCCGCGTGGGGCTGGGTCCACCAGGTCCTGCACGGCCACGCGATCGACCACCTGACGATCATCGAGCCGTGGACGGACCAGCTCCGGATCCGCCAGGTCGGCAACGACCCCTTCGGTCCGGACCCCCAGCCGACGCGAGCGACGCTTGCCGGCGCCCGCAGCCGGTTTCTGGCGGATGACGCCACGATCGAGGCGGCCTTCCGCGACGCGATCGCGACGGTGCCGGACCACGACTGGTCGGTCGTCCCGGACGGCGGCGACTGGTCCCTCGCCGATCATGTGGCTCATCTCGCGGGCTGGTTCGGGATCGCCGCGGCCGCACTCGAGGCACACACCGCGGGCGGCAACTGGGCGGAGATGCCACCCGAAGGGGTGGATGCGTACAACGAGCGGCAGGTGGAGGCGGCCCGCGGGACGCCACCGGCGGAGCTCCGCGATGCGTTCGACACCGGGCTGGAGCGCCTACGCCGCGCCGTCCGGGCGATGCGCGACGACGAATGGCTGGATCCGGAAGGGTTCAGCTGGGCCTACGAGGACCTCCACGGTCACGTGCGGGCCCATCACGCGATGATCGGGCCCTGGCTGGCCCGCGCGACCTGGCCCGCCGATCGTCCGGCCGGCTGAACCCGATCGAGGAGGATCGATGACACGAGCGGACGGCCCGGGCGCCCGGGCATCGGGGGCCCCGCTGGCAGCGGCGACCGGTGGATTGACGATCGAGCGGCTGGTCACGGTGGATCCGCCGCGCGAGGTGCGGGTCCATCCGCGCGACCGGACGATCGCCTGGACGGCGGCCGTCACCGGCGCACGCCAGATCGTGGTCGGGTCGCTTCGGGGCGGCACGCCGACACCGATCACCGCCTCCGAGAAGGACGTGTCGGACCCGCAGTGGTCACCCGACGGACGTCGGCTTGCCTACGTCCGCGGCGACGACATCCGGATCGTCGACGCCGACGGGAGCCGGGACGTCCTCGTCGCGAGCCATCCCTCGGGCGGATCGCTCCCGCGCTGGTCGCCCGATGGGCGGCAGATCGCGTTCGTCTCGCGCCGTCGCGGCTGGTCGCAGGTACATGTGGTCGAGGCGCCGATCCCGCGCCGCGGCCGGCCGGCCCGCGACCCGAAGCCGCCCGAGCCCCGCGCGATCACCGCGACCGGCTTCGACGTCGAGGACCTCGTCTGGTCGTCGGACGGCCGCGCGATCGCGACCCAGTCGTTCCGCGCACCGGACTTCGCGGTCTCGGAGATCCATCTCGTCGACGTCGCGAGCGGTGACGAGCGGCGGGTCGCCGGCGGCGGCAAGGAGTGGGCGTGCGGCCCGCGTCCCATGCCGGACGGCGGCTTCCTCTACCTGACCGACGCGGACGGCTGGTTCCAGGTCGTCCGGCTCGCCGCCGACGGCCGGGGCCGCACGGTCCTGACGAATGGCAAGCGGGAGCACGGCGAGCCGGGTGGCGGATACGGCTACGCGGCGCTGCCGACGCCGGACGGCGCCCGCTTCGTCCATGGCGACGTCCACGACGCGCTGATCGACCTCGTGATCGCCCCGATCGGCGGCGCGGAGCCAGTGAAGCGTGGCCGCGGCC
>DATBPR010000056.1:0-2819 GCA_036561285.1 Candidatus Limnocylindrales bacterium
CGCACGCCCTGGAGGTAGAACACGAGGAGGAACAGCACGCCGTTCCGGGCGATCCCGTTGAGCAGGCTCGTCAGGTTGCCCATCGCGAAGAGCCGGTTCTTGAACAGGCCGAGATCGAGGAGCGGGTCCTCGCGGCGGCGCTCGACCATCACGAACGCGGGCAACGCCACGAGGAACGTCACGAAGCCGCCGATGATCCACCAGGTCGACCAGCCGTAGATGCCGCCGAAGCCGAGCGCGGCGGTCAGCCCGGTGAGCCCGGCAATGCAGAGGACGGTCCCCGGCACGTCGAACCGCCGCCGTCCCTGGGGCCGGACCTGCTCGACCAGCCACGCGCCCGCGGCGATCGTGCCCACGACCCCGATCGGGACGTTGAACCAGAACACGGTCCGCCAGCCGAAGGTCGTCAGCCAGCCGCCGAGAATCGGCCCGAGGACCATGCCGACCCCGATGATCATCGCGTTGATCCCGAGCGCCCGGCCGAGCTCCCGACGCGGGAACGCGTCCGTCACGAGCGCGGCCGAGTTCGCCATGAGCAGCGCCCCACCGACGCCCTGGAGAACCCGGCCGCCGATCAGGAGGAGGTCGGTCGGCGCGAGCGCGCAGCCGATGGAGGCGAGCGTGAAGATCGCAAAGCCGAGGGTGTACGACCGGGCCCGCCCGATCTGGTCCGCGATCGTGCCGGCGTTCATCACGAGGACGGTCGCGACGAGCGTGTAGCCGATGACGATCCAGAGCAGTGCGAACAGCGAGGTCTGGAGGTCGCGCAGGATGTCGGGCAGGGCGATGATCAGCGTTCCCGACGTCAGCGACGCGAGCAGCGCGCCGATGCTCGTGACGGCCAGGACGACCCAGCGGTAGTTGTCCGCAGTCTCCCCGGCGGTGTGGTGGTCGACTGCGCGGTGGTCGTCGATGGCGATCGGTTCGGGCATCGGGCTCCAGCAGGCGACGGCGGGCACGGGGCCACGCGTCGCAACCTTTACGTTGACGTAAAGGATAACGGAGTTCGCGCCAGCAGGTCCGGAGAGGCTTCGCGACGTTTGTGGCCGTGCGGTCCGAAGCGGTCAGTCGAGCGGCTTGCGGTACACCGTCTCACGGCTGACCGACCGGAAGCCGCAGCTCTCGTAGACACGCAGGGCGCCGGACGGGTTCTCGGTGTCGACGCCCAGCGTCGCCTCGGTCATCCCACGGGCCCGGAGCAAGGGGAAGCTGGCGGCGATCAGGGCGCGGGCCAGGCCTCGCCGGCGCCACGGTCGGCGGACGCTGATGAACTCCGTGTGGCCACGCAGCGTGCCCCGGCGCCGGTTCTCCTCAGGATTGATGAAGCTGCGGACCTGGCCGGCCACCTGATCGCCGTCCCAGGCGACGCGCCACAGCGTCGCATCCGACGTGACGGGATCCGTCAGGAACTCCTGGTATTTCGCGTCGTCCGGCTCGGTGAACCCTCGCCCGTCGCGCATCGCCTCGACGTGCGCAGCCCAGATCGCCGGGAGGTGCTCCGGTCGGACCTGTCGGATCTCGAGCCCATCCGGCAGCGGAGCGGCCGGCAGATCGTCGAGCGTCGGCCGGACCATCACGAATTCATGCCGGACCGCTGTGTAGCCCCGCTCGAGGAGCAGGCGGTCACGCTCCGGCGCCAGATCGCCGCCGAACGTCTCGAAGACCTTCGCTCCTGTCGGATGGCCCGCGGCGATCACCCGCACCCGAGCCTCGAGGGCGTCGAACAGGGCCTCGAAGGCGTCCCGACCTGTGCCGCGTGGATCGGCGAACACGAGAACTTCGTACTTGCGGGGCCCCTCGGCCTCCTGCGACCAGGCCGCGCGGCCGTAGCCGATGATCACCCCGTCCCGCTCGGCGACGACCACGTCCGTCGAAGGGTCCGATCCCGGCGGGTCCGCGTAGAACCGGGCCATGTCGTCGTCGCTGGTCGTGAAGTCCTGGCCGACGGCCTCGCGGATCGCGTTGGCGATCGCGTTCATCGGCCGGTAGTCATCCGGTGGCCGGAGATGGCGAAGGAGCAGCCCCCGTTGCAGCGGCCGGGGAGTCGGGAATGGTCGATCCGCAGCCGTCGTCATCCCGTCCCGCTCGCCCATCAGTCGATCGTGAAGTGGTCGGGGCCCTGGTAGCGGCCGGTCCGCTCCTTCTCGATCTGCATCAGGACGTCGTTCAGGAGCGACGACGCCCCGAACCGGAACCAGTCCGGAGTCATCCAGCGCGGCCCGAGTGTCTCGTACAGGACGACGAGGTACTGGATCGCCTCCTTGGCGACCCGGATCCCGCCCGCCGGCTTCATGCCGACCTGCCGCCCGGTCTGGCGCTCGAAATCCCGGATCGCCTCGAGCATCACGAGCGTGACGGGCAGCGTCGCGGCCGGCACGACCTTCCCGGTCGAGGTCTTGATGAAGTCGGCTCCGGCCGCCATCGCGAGGACGCTCGCCCGCCGGACGTTGTCGTACGTCTCGAGCTCGCCCGTCTCCAGGATCACCTTGAGATGGGCGTCGCCACTGGCGTCCTTGACGTCGACGATCTCCTCGAAGACGGTCAGGTAGTCGCCGCGGAGGAACGCCCCACGGTCGATGACCATGTCGATCTCGTCGGCACCCGCCTCTGCCGCAGCTCGCGTCTCGGCGATCTTGATGTCGCGGAACGTCTGGCCCGACGGGAAGCCCGTCGCGACCGAGGCGACCTTGACGGTCGAGCCGGCGAGGGCCTCCTTCGCGTCGGCGATCATCGAGGGGTAGACACAGATCGCTGCGACGGACGGGATCGTCGTGTCGCCCGGCTGCGGGTGGATGCCCTTCGCGCAGAGGGCCCGGATC
>DATBPR010000057.1:0-5966 GCA_036561285.1 Candidatus Limnocylindrales bacterium
TGCGGATGCACGACAGCCCTTACCAGGGCAGCATCCCCTTCGAGGCGTCGTAGATCTGGCCGAGCACCACCCGCCCGTCACCTGCCGGATCCAGGAAGTTCGGCTGGGCCTTGTCGAGGATCACGTGGGGCCGCATCCGGGCCTGGACGAGCCTGGGGCCGTGGAAGGTCAGCTCGAGGGTGATCCCCTCCATCGTCGGCTCCGACCAGGTCTGGTCGAACACGAAGTTGCCGAGCGCGTACCAGATCGGCTTGCCCTTGTAGATCTCCATGGCTGCCGCCCAGTGGGCGTGGTTGCCGATGACCAGATCGGCGCCCGCGTCGATCGCCGCGTGGGCGAGCTTCTGCTGCCCGGCGAACGGCGTCGGGTCGTACTCGGTGCCCCAGTGCGGGAAGACGATCACGACGTCGGCGCCGGCCTTGCGGGCGGCCGCGACGTCCTTCTTCAGGGCCGAGACCGACATCTGGGCACTGCCGGCGCGGTCGGGTCCGGCAGCGTAGTTCTTGGCGATCGTGTCGTAGGCCAGCAGCGCGACCTTCACGCCGTCCGCGGTCAGGATCGCCGGCTTCCGGGCCGCGGTGAGGTTCTTTCCCGCCCCGCTGGCGGCGATGCCGTGGGCCTTCAAGTTGGCGATCGTCTGGAGGATTCCCACCCCGCCGGCATCGCGGATGTGGTTGTTGGCGATCCCGACCCAGTCGATCCCGGCGTCGGCCAGGCCGGCGATCAGCTTCGGATCCGCGCTGAAGACCGTTCCGGACGTGTGGTAGCGGAAGGCGTTCGGTGCGGGGTTCTCGAAGTTCGCGATCGCGAGATCCGCCTTCGTCAGGAGGTGGCGCATCGCGCCGGTCCCGCCCGTCCGGGCCGTCCGCGGCAGCTCCCAGCCGAACGAGGAGCAGCAGTAGCGCGACGTGATGTCCGCCGTGCCGCCGTTGAACGGGAAGTCGGCGCCCTTGCCCCGGATCTTCAGCGTCTGGGCCACGCCGCGGTCGAGCATGATGTCGCCGCCCGCGACGAGAGTCCACGTCTCCTTCGGGTCGAACACCGGAACGTCCCCCGGTTGCGGCAGCTGCGCGGTCAGCGTCCAGTCCGCCGCGGTCTTCACCGCGTCGACCCCGTAGAGCGACTTGCCGCCCCAGCCGAGCGCCCGCACGCCGGGCCCGACGTCGTCCGCCCGCAGCACGCCGAGCCGCTTCCGGTTCTTCGCGAGATCCTTCGTCAGTGTCGCAGTGTCGGGCGCGAGCACGAGACCCTCGTCACCCGCCGGCCGGTCCACGCCGAGGCCCGCAAGGATCGCGTCCGCCTCGCTCGCAACGAGCTCGAGGCCCTGCCAGGTCGGGCTCGTCCCGGCGATCGCCGCCCGGACGTCGTCCCGACCGATCGACTGGACCGTCGTCCGGAACTGGGCGACCGGCACGATCGGAACCGCGGCCGTGATTGACGGCGCCGGCGTTCCGGACGGCTGGGGCGACGGCGACCCGCCGCTCGCGGCAGGCGGCCCGGAGCCGGCTGGCCCGGACGCGGACGGCGGAGGCGCGCCCGTGGACGCCGGCAGGGAGCCGGCCGCGGCGACTCCGGGGGCCGTCGCGGACGGCGAGGCGCCCGACGACGGGGCGCCCCAGCCGAGCGCCGAGCCCGCCACGGCGACGAGCAGCGCACCGACGGCGACGGCCAGCGGGAGGCGTTTCACCGGCGGGATTGTGCCATGGCCTCGCGGTCGGACCGGTTCCGTGCGACAACGTTCGCCGGGCCTGCTATCCTCCGCACCGCCGCAGAACGGACCCGTGGTGTAGCGGCCCAACATGCCAGCCTGTCACGCTGGAGATCGCCGGTTCGAATCCGGTCGGGTCCGCCATACCGCAGCTCCCCGACGCATCTCCCTACGCCCCGTCCGCCCGCCCGGACGGGGCGTTCCTCTGCCCGTCAGCGATGCAGGATCTGGGGGTAGGCGCCGTCGCCGATCCGTCCGAGACGCAGGAGGATCCGCCCGTCGCTCGCGTCGTGGAACGTCAGCGACGCCTGCCACGGGACGTCGTTGCCGTCCGCGTCGACCGCCGGAGCCCCGGCCGCGACCACGACCGACCCGTCGTCGATCGGCTGGACGGCGAAGTACTGGGCGTCCGGGTCCCAGCGGGCGAGCAGGGCGAGCGTTCCCGGGTCGACGACGAAGATCCCGGCGCTTGCCTGGCCGCCACGCTGGCTCGACTTCGCGGCGTCGTACCCGACGAGATACAGCCGGCTGCCGTCCGGGGCGCCGGCCATCTCCCATGACACGTCCTGGAAGAGCGAGGAGTTCGCCCGGACGAAGACGGGCGGGCGGTCCGGCGGGCTCCCGCTGCCGTCCGCCCGCTCGACGAGCGTGTCGTATTGCTGGGTGGTGACCCGGTTCGTGTCGAGGTCGATCCGGTGAAGGACGAGGGCGGTCGGGTCCCACAGCCAGACGATCCGGTTCGCGAGGTCGAAGATCGGCTCGGTGTACCAGTTCGCGGTCCCCGGCAGCGAGAGCGTCCCCAGCCGCTGGCCGTTCACGTCGAGCCGCTCGAGGGTCCAGCCGGGCGGCGACGAGTCGCCGGTGTTGACCGCGCAGACCGCCGCGAACGTCGCGTCGTCGATGAACCCCATCCCGCCGCAGTACGGCGGCAGCGACGAGATGCCCGGCGACGGCGCGAAGCCGATGACGGTGCCGTCGCTGGCGAGCTCGACCGACCAGCCGAAGACGTCGGTCAGGAGCACGGCGTCCTGGGTGTACTGCTGCAGGGTGGTCAGGACGAACGCGTGGCGCCCGTCCGGCGAGCGCCGGATCTGCGGCCCGTAGACGTCGGTCTGGAGCTGGGTCGCCGTCCCATCCGACGCGAAGGACGGCAGGGCGGACGGCCCGGGCTTCGGCGTCTCCTTCCGGCCGAGGGTCGATGTGGTTCCGGCCCTGCCGGTCTCCAGATCGAACGGGGTCGCCGTGTAGATCCAGCCGCTGCCCTGCCGCTGCCCCGCGACGACGAGAGCGGTCCGGCCGTCGGGCGAGACCGCGACGTCGGTCTGGACCCCGGACGAGCCGCCCTGTTCGACCGGGGGCTGGTCGCCGGCGAACGTCGTCACCTTCTGCCGCTGCAGGTCGAGGCCGTCAGCGGTGAGCCGGACGACGTCGACCTCCCGTTCCATCCGATTCGACGAGATCGAGTCGACCATGCAGACGCAGGTCCAGCCGTCGCCACTCGCGGCGGGCAGGAAGGCGTCGGTCCCGAAGGTTCCGGTGATCCGACCGGACATCGCGCCGGTCTCCAGGTCGACCGAATGGAACGCGTCGGTCCAGACGCCGAGCCGGCCCTGAAGCACGGTCGCCCCGTTTCGGGTCACGGCGGGAAGGGGCGTCGCGCCGTTCGGCAGGAGCGGCGTGCGGCTCGGAGACGGCACGGCCGAAGGCGATGCGTGCGGGTCGGGCGTCGGCGTCGCGAAATAGCCGATGTCCAGGGACGGAGCGTTCTGGAGGCGTGGGCCGACCCAGCCGATCGCGACGATCCCGAGGCCGATGACGACGACGATCGCGACGCGGAGCCGCCGGCCGCGCCGCGGGCCGCCACCCGCCCCCGGGTCGCCGATCCGCACGGGCCGGACGGCGTACCCCTCGTCGCGCCGGTCGGTCATGCCGTCATCATCCGCCGCCGGACCGCGGCGCGCCTCGTCCTATACTCGCCGCCCATGTCCACGATCGACCTCCGCTCCGACACCGTGACGGTCCCGACCGACGAGATGCGACGGGCGATGGCCGCCGCCGAGGTCGGCGACGACGTCTGGGGCGAGGATCCGACGGTCAACGCGCTCGAAGAGCGCGCCGCCGACCTGCTCGGCAAGGAGGCGGGCCTGTTCGTCTCGTCCGGGACGATGGGCAACCTCGTCTCGCTGATGGCCCACGTCCCGCGCGGCGGCGAGATCATCGCCGGGGCCCAGAGCCACATCGTCCGCGACGAGGCCGCCGGACACGCCGTCGTCGTCGGGGCGAGCGTCCTCCAGCTCCGCGACCGGCCGGACGGCACGCTGGATCCGGGCGAGGTCGCCGCCGCGTTCCGCGATCCCTCCGATCCGCACGAGCCGATCACGAGCCTCGTCACGATCGAGAACGCCCACAGCCACTCGGGCAACCAGCCGATCGACCTCGCCGCGACCGCGGCAATCGCAGCCGTTGCGCACGAGCGCGGCGTCCCGCTCCACGTCGACGGCGCCCGGTTCTTCAATGCGGTGGTCGCGCTGGGCGTCCGGCCGGCCGAGCTGGCACGGCCCGCGGACTCCGTCACCTTCTGCCTGTCGAAGGGCCTCGCCTGCCCCGCCGGCTCGGTGGTCGTCGGGCCGCGGCCGTTCGTCGATCGTGCCCGCCGGGCACGCAAGCTCCTCGGCGGCGGGATGCGCCAGTCCGGCGTGCTCGCGGCGGCCGGGCTCGTCGCGCTGCGCGATGGCGATGCCGGGATGATCACCCGCCTGGCGGAGGACCACGCGAACGCCCGGCGGCTCGGCGACCTGCTCGCCGCGGTGGCCGGCGTCCGCTCGCCGGGCGACATCGCCCAGCCCGGCGACGACGAGCGCCTCGATCCCGCCCGGGTGACGACGAGCTTCGTCCTGTTCCGCGTCGACGCGGACCGGGCCGCCTTCCTCGCGGCGTCGGCGGCTCGCGGCGTCCTGTTCGACGCCTACCCGCACGGCCAGATCCGGGCGGCTACCCATCACGGCATCACCGGCGCGGACATCGATCGCGCCGCCGCGGTCGTCACGGACGCGTTGCGCGAGGTCCGGGACGGAGTGGCCGTCGCCTCATGAGCACGAGACCGACATGAACCCTGCCCTGCGCTCTGCCCCGCTCACCCGCCCCGACCCCGCCCCGCAGCCGGGCCCGCTCGACGAGCGGTTCCGCGACCTGGTGGAGGATCACGTCAGGCGGGTGATCGACCAGAACCCGCTCGTCGGGACGTACCTGGGGATCCACACCGAGGACCACCGCCTCGGCGACGGGAGCCGCGAGGCCGCGCTCGCCGAGCTCGACGGCGAGCGGCAGCACCTCGCCGCGATCGAGGGGCTCGACGACGCGGGACTCTCCCCGGAGGTCCGCTTCGAGCGCGACCTCGAGGTCCACAACACCCGCCGGGCGATCTTCGACACGGCCGAGATCCGGACCTGGGAGCGGCGGTCGACCGCCCTCGACGTCGTCGGCGACGCGCTGTTCCTCGTCTTCGCGCGTGACTTCGCCCCGCTGCCCGAGCGGCTCAGCGCGATCACCAGCCGGCTCGAAGCCGTCCCGACGTTCCTCCAGGAGGCGCGCACCCGGGCCGTCGTGCCCCAGGTCCGGCCGTGGCAGCAGCTCGAGATCGAGACCGCCGCCGAGCTGCCGGGCTTCTTCGGCGAGATCACCGCTGCCGGCGCCGCCCTGCCGGAGCCGGAGCAGCGCCGCCTGGAGACGGCCGCGGATCGCGCCCGCGAGGCGATCGCCGACTACGCCGCCTGGCTGAAGACCACGCTCGACGGCGGGACGGACGACTGGTCGCTCGGGGCCGAGCGGTACGACGAGCTCGTCTCGCTGCGGGCGTTCGACGGCCTCGACGCCGACGCGATCCTCGAGATCGGCGCCGACCAGCTGGAGATGCAGAAGGCCGCCCGGATCCGGGCCGCGGCCGAGATCGACGATCACGCGACGGAGCCGGAGGTCGTCGACCGGATCAAGAGCGACCACCCGGCGACCTTCGCCGAGGCCCTCGATGCCTATCGGACGGCGATGGTCCGGGCCCGCCAGCACCTGATCGACCACGACATCGTCACCGTCCCGCCCCACGAGCGGATCGAGGTCATCGAAACGCCCGAATACCTGCGCAACGTGATCCCGTTCGCAGCCTATTTCGACCCGCCGAAGTTCGACCCGCGCCCGTCCGGCATCTACATCGTCACGGCGTCGGTCAACAACGATCCCAACGCGATGCGGGAGCACAACTACA
>DATBPR010000058.1:0-1864 GCA_036561285.1 Candidatus Limnocylindrales bacterium
CGCGCCAACACCTGGGGCCGCCTCGCGACCGCCAGCCTGGCCGCGGAGCCACACGTGACACCGCTCGGTTTCGTCTTCTACGACGGCGCTCTCTGGATCCACGGCCTCCGCCGTTCCCGGCGCGGCCGGCATCTCGCCGAGAACCCGAAGGTGGCATTCCTCGTCGACGACGGCGTCGCGGAGGGCCAGGCGTACACCGAGCGCCGCGGGGCGATCGTCTACGGCCGCTGCGTCGTCGCCAACGACGACCCGCGGATGGAGGCCGCCCGCGCGGCGTACATGGAGAGCTTCGGGATGCGTTCTGTCGACGAGATCCAGCGGAGAACGCACGACTGGTACCGGATCGACATCGACCGCATCTCCTCCTGGGACTTCCGCAAGATCCCGGCGGGCGTGGACCGCAAGGCATGACCGCCCGCTTCCCGACCCGTGCCGACTGCGTCCTGGGCGACCTGCTCGCCGCGCGCGCCGAGGCGACGCCGGGGCGCGTCTACGCCGTCTTCGACGACGGCACGGAATGGACGTTTCAGGAGACCGCCGAGCGCACCTGGGCCTGTGCGGAAGCACTCCTCGGCCTCGGGATCGACCGGGAGGCGCCGCTCGTGGCCTGGCTGCCGAACGGCAAGGAGGCCCTCCTCGCCTGGTTCGCGGCCGCCGTCGCCGGCATCACCTACACGCCTCTCAACACCGGGTTCCGCGGCCGGATCCTGGAGGAGGCGCTCGGACTGATGCAGCCGCGGTGCATGATCGCGCACGCGTCTCTGCTCGACCGCCTGGTCGGGCTCGACCTGTCCAGCGTCAGTGTCCTGGTCGTGGTCGGCCAGTCCGGCGAGGTGCCGCCGGGGCTGCCCCCCGCGGTGGCCTGGGAGGCTTTTGCCGGCGATCGACGCGCCCCTGCCCCGCCCCGGCTCGGCCGACCCGTCGAGCCCTGGGACGACCAGATGGTGATGTTCACCAGTGGCACGACCGGGTCTTCCAAGGCGGTCCGGCGACCGCACGTGCTGTACCTCAAGATGGCGGAGGCGACCTTCGACAACGTCGGCGTGACCGCCGACGACCGGTTCCTGGTCTGCGCTCCGATGTTCCACGGCGGGGCCGACGTGCCCGTCTACGCGATGCTCAAGACGGGCGGCTCGGTGGCGATCGTGCGCGGCTTTCGCACCGAGGACTTCTGGCAGGACGTGCGGCGCTGGCGCTGCACGGTCGCCTGGATTCACTCGGCCATGTGCATGTTCCTCTGGAAGCAGCCCCGACAACCGGACGACCGAGACCACCCACTGCGCCTCGCCATGCAGGCGCCCCTGCTGCCCCAGATGCACGAGTTCGCGGAGCGGTTCGGCATCCGTCTCTACACCGTGTACGGGATGACCGAGATGCCGTGCGTTTTCTCCCTCCTCGATCCGATCGACCACCGCACCCTGGGCCGGCCGTGGACCAGCGAGTACGAGGTGCGCCTCGTCGACGAGCACGACCGCGAGGTTCCCGACGGAACGCCAGGCGAGATGATCGTGCGCCACCAGGTGCCGTGGGCGGTGACGCCCGGCTACTACCGCAACCCGGAGGCGACCACGCGCATCTGGCGCAACGGCTGGTTCCACAGCGGCGACGTCCTGGTCCGTGACCAGAACGGCGAATACCGCCTCGTCGACCGGGTCAAGGACTCGATCCGGCGCCGCGGGGAGAACGTGTCGTCGGCCGAAGTGGAGCGCGAGCTCCTCGCCCACCCGGCGGTGGCGGAGGCTGCGGTCATCGGCGTTCCCGCCGAGATCGAGCAGGACGTGATGGCGGTGGTCGTCCTCCGGGACCAGATCGAGCCCGAGGCACTGATCGGGTTCCTTGCCGACCGCCTCCCCTACTTCGCCGT
>DATBPR010000059.1:0-3024 GCA_036561285.1 Candidatus Limnocylindrales bacterium
CGACGCGACCCGCTTCCTAGTCGCCGAGACGACCTTCGAGACCGCCAATGCCCGGGCCGAGGTCCGGCGCTACACCTACACGCCGACCTACCAGCTGTCGTACCTGCTGGGCAAGGTCCTGCTGCTGCAGCTCCGCGCCGACGAGCAGGCGCGCCTCGGCAGCGCGTTCTCGCTGCGCGACTTCCACGACACGCTGCTTCGCAACGGCTCGATCCCGATCAGCTTCCACCGTCGCCTGCTCCGTGAGCGGCTCGGCGCCGCGGCCGCGGCCGCGGCCGACGCGTCCGGCAACGGCGGCTCGGGCGCGAAGCGGGCCGCCCGCACCTAGCCGGGTGCAGGTCATCCCGTCGATCGATCTCGATCGAGGACGCTCCCGGATCGTCTACTGGCCCGGCGCCGCGACCGGCATCGGCGCCCCGACCGATCGACCGGACCGGATCGCCGAGGAGTTCGTCGGCAGCGGCGCCCGGCTGATCCATCTCGTGGACTTCGGCGGCGCCCGGAGCGGCCGCCCGGAGAACCTCGAGGCGGTCGGGGCGATCGCGTCCCGGATCGCGGTTCCGCTGCAGCTCGCCGGCGGCGTCGACTCCGCGGACGGGATCCGCCTCGCGTTCGCGGCCGGCGCGACCCGGGTCGTGACCTCGATGGCGATCGTCGACGACCCGACCGGTCTCGCGGACGCGATCGCGGTCGCGGGCGCGTGGCTCGCCGTCGGGCTGGACCCGCGGCCGGAACGGCTGGCCGCGTTCCCGTGGCACCGGGCCGGGCCGCCGACCCTCGACGCGGTCGTCTCGGAGCTCGCGGACCGCGGCGTGTCGCGCTTCGTCCTCGCCCACGGCGGCCGGGCGCCGGACCTGGCCCAGCTCGGTCCGATCGCCGGCCGGCCGGACGTCGACGTGCTCGTCGCCGGTGGCGCGACGGATCTGGACGGCATCCGGCGGCTGCGCGATGCGGGGATCGCGGGCATCATCCTCGGTGAGGCCCTGCTCTCCGGGGCGATCGACTTCTCCGCAGCCCTGGAGGCCGCCGCATGACCGACGATCGACGCCGCCCGGGCTCCGCCGGAGCGAAGAAGGGTGGCCCGGCCGACGGCCCGGTCCCGACGTTCGATCTCTACGCGGTCCTGAACGTCCGGCCGGAGGCGACCGCCCAGGAGATCCGTGAGGCGGTCGCGACCATGGACGGGCGCCTCCAGACCGCGACCGCGCGTCAGCGCGGCGGATCCACCGCCCGCCAGAAGCGGCTCAACATCGCCCGCCACTGGCTCCTCGACGGCGACCGGCGGCGGCGGTACGACGCGGAGCGGGCGCGAGCGGCCAGCGCCGTCCAGACGGGCGGGGTCCGGGGCGGCAGCGCGACGCGCGGATCGTCCGGCTCCGGATGGCTGAGGAACCCGCTCACGTGGGCAGGCGCCGCCATCGTCGTCGTGATCGTCGCGTTCCTCGTCCTCCGCCCCGGAGGCCTGGGCGGCTCCGGCGCCGCGGTCGTGGCTTCGGTCGCGCCATCGGCGTCGAGCGGCGCTTCGCAGGTCGCCGCGGGCTCCGGGACCGCCCCGTCGCCGCGGACCAGCAACCCGCCCGGCTGCCCGACGTCCCAGCCACCGGCCGGAGCCGCCGGCCAGAAGGAGCTGGTGACGATCGAGACCGACCTCGGGAGCATGGCGATCACGGTCGACAACGACCTCTCGCCGATCGCGGCCGGCAACTTCGTGGCGCTCGCCGACTGCGGCTACTACGACGGCGTCGTCTTCCACCGCGTCGCGACGCTCCAGGACGGCACGCCGTTCGTGATCCAGGGTGGCGACCCGACGGGCACCGGGAGCGGCGGCCCGGGCTACACGATCCAGGACGAGCCCGTGAAGACGCCGTACAAGCGCGGCACCGTCGCGATGGCCCGGACGTCCGCTCCGAACTCCGTCGGCTCGCAGTTCTTCATCGTCCTCGACGACAAGGACGGGGCCGTCCTGTCGAGCGCGAACACCTACCAGATCATCGGCTCGGTGACGTCCGGCATGGACACGGCCGACAAGATCTTCGCCGCGGCCGGCGGCGTCGAGCTGCCCACGAACCCGGTCGTCATGCGGAAGGTGACCGTCGGGACGCCCTAGCGGCGACCCGCGACGCCTCCGGGGAAGGAGTGCCATGACCAGCGCCACGATCACCACCGAGAAGGGCGACATCGAGGTCGACCTGTTCACGACCGACGCGCCCAAGGCGGCCGGCAACTTCGTCGACCTGGCGAAGAAGGGCTTCTACGACGACGTGATCTTCCACCGGGTGATCCCGGGGTTCGTCGCCCAGGCCGGCGACGGCGAGCACGGCAAGAAGTCGACGCTGAACGCCGGCCGGGTCGGAACGGGCGGACCGGGCTACACGTTCGCGGACGAGCCCGTGAAGGGCGACTACCTCCGTGGCTCGCTCGCGATGGCGAACGCCGGGCCGAACACGAACGGCAGCCAGTTCTTCATCTGCCACCAGGACCTGACCGGCAAGCTGCCGAAGAACTACACGCTCTTCGGCCAGGTGACGAAGGGGATGGACGTCGTCGACGAGATCGTCGGCGCGCCGCGCAACAGCCGGGACCTGCCGAACGAGCCGGTGGCGATCACCGGCATCGCGATCCACGAGGACTGAGGGGCGCTCTCACGCACGAATCCGGTCCGGACGACGCTCGCGGCAAGCGGGCCTGACATGCCCGCGCAACGAACGTTAAGGAATTTACACCACCGTTCGCGACAAAATGCTTGTGCCTGCCGGGAGGCCGAGAGTAGGATTCCGCCTGCGCTGCTGTGTCAGCCAAGCTGCCCCAGCACCAAGGTCATGGGTAGGTAGGGTCAGGGTAGTCGGTGCAGCCGACGTGATAGATGCCCTTGATGCGCGGCAGAAGGCGTACCGCTTCGGCGGATCGCACCTTCACCGGGACAGCATCGGAGCGGTTCCCTCGGGAACCGCTCCGAACTATTTCGGCCCTTTTTTCGCCCGCGCCCTCAGCCGCGCGACACGAGTGGGTCGTATCGCTCGACGA
>DATBPR010000060.1:0-2319 GCA_036561285.1 Candidatus Limnocylindrales bacterium
TCGATGCACCTGACGCCCGGCGTCGGCATCGACTTCGCCCAGCTCGCGTCGATCCTCCTGACGCTCGTCCTGGTCTACGTGATCAGCGCGATCTTCTCGTGGGCCCAGAGCTACATCATGGCCGGGGTTACCCAGCGCAGCGTGCTCCGCCTCCGGACCGAGGTCGACGAGAAGCTCGGCCGCCTGCCGCTCCGCTACTTCGATGGCCATCCGCGCGGCGACCTGCTCAGCCGCGTCACCAACGACATCGACAACATCGGCCAGTCGCTGCAGCAGAGCCTGACCCAGATGATCACGTCCCTGCTCACGATCGTGGGCGTGCTGATCATGATGCTGCTGATCAGCCCGATCCTCGCGCTCGTGTCCCTTGCCGTCGTTCCCGTGTCGCTGTTCGCGACCATCTTCATCGTTCGCCGCTCGCAGAAGCAGTTCGTCGCCCAATGGGCGACGACGGGCAGCCTCAACGGCCATGTCGAGGAGATGCACAGCGGCCACGCCATCGTGAAGGCGTTCGGTCGCCAGCACGAGGCGATCGAGCGGTTCGAGGAGGAGAACGGGCGTCTCTACGACGCCTCCCGCAAGGCTCAGTTCATCTCCGGGACGATCCAGCCGGTGATGACGTTCATCTCGAACCTGAACTACGTCGCGATCGCCGTGATCGGCGGCCTGCGCGTGGCGGCCGGGCAGATGAGCCTCGGCGACGTCGTCGCCTTCATCCAGTACTCGCGCCAGTTCACCTTCCCGATCATCCAGCTGGCGAGCGTCGTGAACGTCCTCCAGTCGGCGGTCGCCTCGGCCGAGCGGGTGTTTGAGCTGCTCGACGAGAAGGAGGAATCGGCCGAGCCGTCGCTCGCGCCGGCCTTCCGCGAGCCCGTTGGCGCCGTGGCGTTCGAGGACGTCTCGTTCCGCTACGAGCCGGACAAGCCCCTGATCGAGGACCTGAGCCTGACCGTCAAGGCCGGGCGGACCGTCGCGATCGTCGGCCCGACGGGCGCCGGCAAGACGACGCTCGTCAACCTCCTGATGCGGTTCTACGAGCTCGACAACGGACGGATCACGATCGACGGGATCGACACCCGCGACCTCCATCGGGACGCCCTCCGGCGGGCGTTCGGGATGGTCCTCCAGGACACGTGGCTGTTCCACGGGACGATCCGCGAGAACATCGCCTACGGCCGGCTCGACGCGACCGAGGACGAGATCCGCGCGGCATCCGAGGCCGCCCACGTCGACCACTTCGTCCGGACCTTGACCGACGGCTACGACACCGTCATCGACGACGACGCGACCAACGTGTCGGCCGGCGAGAAGCAGCTGCTGACGATCGCGCGGGCGTTCCTGGCCGACCCGCCGATCCTGATCCTGGACGAGGCGACGTCCTCGGTCGACACCCGGACCGAGGTCCTGATCCAGCGCGCAATGTCGCGGCTGATGAAGGGCCGGACGACCTTCGTGATCGCCCACCGCCTGTCGACGATCCGCGACGCCGACACGATCCTCGTGATGGAGCGGGGCCGGATCGTCGAGCAGGGCAACCACGAGCAGCTGCTCGCCCGCGGCGGCGCCTACGCCGACCTCTACCAGAGCCAGTTCTCCGGGGCGCTCGCCGAAGCCGTCTAGAGCGACACGTCGGGGCGGCTACGGGCGTGGCGGGCCCGCGTCGATCCGACGGCGCAGGTCGTCGACCGAGGCGGCCGCCCAGTCCGACTCCGCCCACCAGGTGGCACCGGCGTCCGCGAGGCGGGCCACGCGGTCGAGATCGCTCGCATTGCCGGGCGCGGTCGTTCCCTCGACGACGATGTCCCAGGTCGGCCCGTCCGGCGAGCGCTCGGTCCGGCCACGCTCCGCCAGCCCGCGGATGGCGTGCTCCTCGGCGGTCTGCGGGAGGATGCCGTCCCACCGCAGCGCCCGGCCGATCGACCGCTCGCTCGTCAGTGTCGCTGCCACCCAGATCGGGATCCGCGGCCGCTGGACGGGCGTGGGCCGGAAGGTCATCGGCCCGAACCGGTAGTGGCGGCCGTCGAAGGCGAACGCCTCGCCTGACCACAGCCCGGTGAGGATCGCCAGCGATTCGTCCAGCTGCTCGGCCCGGATCCGTGCCTCCACCGGCTCGCCGACGTTGCCGAAGGCGGCGTCGTCGAGGGCGCCCAGCCCGACCGGCAGGACCAGCCGGCCGCCCGACAGCCTGTCGACCGACATCGTCTCGCGGGCGAGCTTCCAGGGCCGGCGCCGGGGCGGCGGCGTGAGAATCGCGCCGAGGCTGACTCGCTCCGTCCGCATCGCCATCGCGGCGAGGACGACCCACGGGTCGTACGTCGG
>DATBPR010000061.1:0-3559 GCA_036561285.1 Candidatus Limnocylindrales bacterium
GGGCGGCCCAGTGCCGCCAGTCCTCCTGCCTGCCGTGGCCGCGCCAGGCCTCCTCGAACGTCGCGAGCTCCTCGGGGCTCGCGTCGCGCGTCGTCAGGCCGGCCGGCGGCGCGGCCACCCGGCTGGAAGGACCCTCGACGTAGAGGCTCGCCCACCACGGCCGCATCCCGGCCCGGACGTAGATCGGCAGCGCCCGCTGGTCGTCGGAGGCGTAGGTCGTCCGGCGCTCGGCGTCGCCGAAGACCGCCTCGAGCAATGGCCGGCCGATCCCCTGGCCGAGGCGGTCCGGACGCACGAACAGGTCCGCGAGATGGACCGAGCGGCCGGCATCGACGGTCGCCCCGAAGCCGACGACCGCGCCATCTTCCTCCGCCACCCGCGCGCGCCCATGGGTCAGCAGATGCCGGAGGTATGGCCCGACGACGTCCGCGACGACGATCGCGCCGTCGTTGCCGTGGGCCGCGAGGATCTCCCGGATCGCGGGCAGGTCGTCCTCGGTGGCCTCCCGGATCGACCGGCTCGTTTCCCCCATGTCGTCTAGCCCGCGGTCGCCGGCCCTGCCGGCCGGCCGTATCTCGCCATCGCCTCGAGCAGCCGGTCGTGCGGCAGCGCGGTTGCCGTGATTCCGTCGCGTCCGGTCATCGTCGTCGCCGCGACGAGGGCGTTGAGGATCGCCTCCTCGGTCGCCTCGATCGTTGCGTCGAACAGCGCCCCGATCGCGAAGTCGTTCAGCCCCCGAAGGTCCACGACGACGCGCGGATCCGCCCGGAACGACGTCCGCGGCAGCGAACGGTTGCCGGTCGCGAAGCAGAGGAACAGATCGCCGCTCGAATGGGCGCCGGTCCCGCCCATCCGGGCGACGCCGAGCCCCGCCCGCTGGGCGAGGCGGTCGCACTGGTGCGGAAGCAGCGGGGCGTCGGTCGCCACGATGACGATGATCGAGCCGGAGCCCGGCGGCGGTGACCCCGGGGCGGACGACCCGGCCGCCGAGATCGGCCCATGGGCGAAGTCGTCCTCGTGATCCGGGTCCGGGCGTGGGATGTCGGTGACGGGGATCGCCTCGCCGACCGGCACCCCGTCGACCCGCAGCCAGTCCCGCCGGCCGTAGTTCGCCTGGACGAGCACGCCGACGGTGAAGCCGCCGGACGACTCGGCCACGACCCGGGACGCGTTCCCGATCCCGCCCTTGAACTCGTGGCAGATCATCCCGGTCCCGCCGCCGACGTTGCCCTCGTCGACCGCCCCGTCGGATGCCGCGGCGAGGGCCTGGTCGACGTGGTCGGCCGTCACGTGGAAGCCGTCGATGTCGTTCAGGAGGCCGTCCCACGTCTCGCCGACGACCGGGAGGGCCCAGTACGAGGTGCCGAACGGGAGCTTCCGGACGGCGCTGCGGATGATCCCGTCGCGGACGACGCCGACCGAATGCGTGTTCGTGATCCCGACGGGACCCGTCAGCAGGCCGGCCTCGCGGATCCATTCGAGACCCGTCAGCTCGCCGTTGCCGTTCAGGCGGTGGCTGCCGGCGTAGACCGGCTCGGTCCAGATGTCGCCGTCATGAGGGACGATCATCGTCACGCCGGTCCGGACGGGTCCCTTCCCGACGACGAGGGCGCCGTCGCCGCGAACCAGGGTCGCGTGGCCGACCCGGACGCCGCGAACGTCCGTGATCGCGTTGGCCGGGCCGGGCCGGCCGTGCCCGATCGCGATGCCGAGATCTCGTGCTCGCACCTGTGTCTCCTGTGGCCGTCCGGCGGGCGCTCGATCGCTGGTCCGGCCGTCGGTGCCTATCATCGCCTGCGTGATCCGCACCTCGAGCCCTCGTTCCGCCGCGCCGTCCGATCGGGTCCGGCTGCTGGCGTTGCCGGAGCTCGCGGACCTGCGCCCGATCGACGTCGCCGAGGCGTTCCGGGACCTGCCGGGGCTGGCCCTGCTCGAGAGCGCGCGGCCGGGACGCAACGCCCGCTGGAGCTACCTCACCGCGGACCCCGTTGCCGTCCTGACGGAGCCGGCGGCCGGCGGCGACCCGTTCGCGGTCGCGCGGCGGCTCCTGACTCGGCTGGCGGCGGACGAAGTCGTGGTGGACGGAGACGCGCAGATGGCGCCGCCGTTCCTCGGCGGGCTCGTCGGCTACCTCGCGTACGAGCTGGGCGACCTGCTCGAACGCCTGCCCCCTCCGCCGGCAGACGACACCGGCCTGCCCCTGCTCCGGCTGGCGCTCCACGACTGGACGATCGCCTGGGATCGACGGTCGGGCTCGGCCTGGCTGGCCGGGCGCGCGATCGATGGCGACGCGGCGCGCCTGACCGGGCGTCTGGCGGAGGTCCGGGAGCGCGTGCGCCTGGGGCTCGCGACCGGATTCGCGCCGCGGCTGGGTCGCGATCCGTCGACCGCCGCCGGGTCCGGTCCCATGGAGCTCGTGTTTCGCTCGTCGCTCGACCGTCCTGACTACCTCGCCGGCGTCGCGGCGGTTCGCGAGCGGATCGCCGGCGGAGAGATCTACCAGGCCAATCTCACGCGCCGTCTCGAGACGCCGTTCGACGGCGACCCATGGCCCCTGTATCGCCGCCTCCGGACGGGCGACCCGTCGCTGTTCTCGGCGTATCTCGACCTCGGCAGCGGCGCGCCGGGTCACGGCTCCGTGCGCGGGAATGCCCCGGCGCGCCCACGCGCGATCCTCTCCGCCTCGCCCGAGCCGTTCCTCGCGGTCGATCGGCACGGCCGGGTCTCGACCGATCCGATCAAGGGCACCCGGCCGCGGGGCCGGACCCGCGAGGAGGACCGGGCGCTCGCCCGCGAATTGCTCCGGTCGGCGAAGGACCGGGCCGAGAACGTGATGATCGTCGACGTCCTCCGCAACGACCTCGGCCGGGTCTGCCGCCCGGGCTCGGTCCGCGTGCCGCGGCTCTGCCGGCTCGAGCGCACGGTCGCGGTCCAGCATCTCGTCTCGACGGTGACCGGCCGGCTGGACCAGGGCCGCGACCCGTTCGACCTGCTCGCCGCGGCGGTCCCCGGCGGATCGATCACCGGCGCCCCGAAGATCCGGGCGATGGAGGTCCTCCGCGGGCTCGAGCCGGTCCGACGCGGGCCGTACACGGGCGCGCTCGGCTGGATCGGGCCGGACGGCGCGATGGCGACCTCGATCCTCATCCGGACGCTCGTCGCCGACGGCACGCGGCTGAGCCTCCATGTCGGGGGCGGGATCACGTGGCGGAGCGATGCCGCGGCCGAATGGGACGAGACGGTCGCGAAGGCGAGCGGCCCGCTCGGTGCGATCGGCGGCCGGGAGGTGCCGTCATGAGCGACCGCGCGAGCGCGGGCGACCGGCTCCGGACGGCGGCCCGCCCGGCCATTCCGGCCACCCCCGCGATGACGACGATCCCGCGTCACGCCTGGGTCGATGGCCGGATCGTCGACGCGAACGAGCCCGTCCTGACCGCGTTCGATCGCGGCTTCCAGCTCGGCGACGGGGTCTTCGAGACGCTTCGCGCCCGCGGTGCCCACCCGACCGAGCTCGACGAGCACGTCGCCCGTCTCCGGCGGTCCGCCGCCGGGCTCGAGA
>DATBPR010000062.1:0-1722 GCA_036561285.1 Candidatus Limnocylindrales bacterium
CGAGCCGGAGGAGGCCTTCAGCGACGACGACTGGCAGCACGCGCTCGGCGGCACCCACGTCGTGCTCGATGTCGACGGGGAGATCCTCGCCCACGCCAGCGTCGTCGAGCGCAGGCTGCAGGTCGCCGGGCTGGGCCTCCGGACGGGCTATGTCGAGGCCGTCGCCACGTCGCCCGCGCGCCAGGGCGAGGGGTTCGGCACCCTCGTGATGGAGGACGTCGGGGCGATCATCCGGGCCGGGTTCGAGCTCGGCGGGCTCGGAACGGGCGCGCAGCATTTCTACGAGCGGCTGGGCTGGCGCGTCTGGCCGGGGCCGACGCTCGTCCGGGCGCCCGGCGGGGATCGGGCGACGCCGGACGACGACGGCTTCGTGATGGTCCTGCGCACGCCGACCACCCCGCCGCTCGACGAGACGAGCCAGATCTCCTGCGAGTGGCGGCCCGGCGACGTCTGGTAGCCGCTACGCTGCGGCGCATGCGGGTCTACCTCAGCGTCGACATGGAAGGAATCGCGGGCGTCAGCCACCCCGGACCGACGCGCCGGATGGACGCCGAGTACCCGGCCGCCGCGGCCCTGATGGTGGGCGAGACGAATGCCGCCATCGCGGGTGCGGTCGCTGCCGGGGCAACCGACATCCTCGTGAATGACAGCCACGGCGGGATGTACAACCTGCGGCCCGAGGCGGTCGATCCCGCCGCTCGGCTCCTCCAGGGCCAGAAGCCGTGGTCGATGGTCGCCGGGGCCGCGTCGGGCGACGGCGGCCCGGCCTTCGACGTCGCGCTGTTCGTCGGCTACCACGCGCGAGCAGGCCACCCGACGGGCACGATTGCCCACACCTACACCGGCGGGCCGGTCGAGACCCGCCTGAACGGCCGCCCGACCGGCGAATACGGGTTCAACGCCCTCGCCCTTGGTGCGTGGGGCATCCCCGTCGGCCTGGTCGCGGGCGACGACGCGCTCGCCGCCGAGGTCGAGGGCTGGCTGCCGTGGGCCGAGCGGATCGTGGTCAAGGAGGGCTTCGGCTCGAACGCTGCCGCGTCGCTCCATCCCGAGCGCGCGCGCGAGGCGATCCGCGCCGGCGCGACCCGGGCCGTCGAACGCGCGCGGGCCGGCGAGCTCCGCATGCTCGAGGTCGAGCGACCGGTCGTCATCGAGGTCGACTACCGGCGCGGGCTCGAGGCCGACTATGCGGCGATCGTGCCCGGCGCCGAGCGGACCGGCGATCGAACCGTCCGGCATCCCGGCCCCGATCCGCTGACGGCCTACCGCGGCTTCCTCGCGGGGGTCCGTCTGGCGTCGCTCGTCGAGTAGACGCGATGGACGCGCGCTCGTTCACCGATCGACGGCCGTTCGTCGCCCTCGTCATCGGTGCCGGGATCGTCCTGTGGCTCGCCCGGGACGTCATCGGGCCGTTCGTCGTCGCTGCCGTTCTCGCCTATGCGTTCGCGCCGCTCGTCGCCCGGGCCCAGCGCCGCACCGGCTGGCCGCGGATCGCCATCGTCGGCGCCGCGTTCGCCGTGGTGGTGGTCATCCTCGGGATCCTCGCGTTCGTCCTCGCCGGCCGGATCGCGAACGAGCTGACGCTCCTGTCGGCCTCCGGGCCGGACTCGCTCGCGACCCTCCTCCGCGAGCTCGTCGGCCGGGACACGATCGTGATCGGCGGCCAGACGATCGCGGTCGCGGACGTCGCCCGGGAGCTCCAGACGCGGCTGCTCGGCGTGC
>DATBPR010000063.1:0-3185 GCA_036561285.1 Candidatus Limnocylindrales bacterium
CCCGCCGATGACCATGAACAGCAGGTGGTTGAGGTCGTCGAACCACCACTTGTTGAGCGATGCCCGGTAGAGGAACGGCACGCGCGCGGTCAGCGTCCGGACGCGCTCCGGGTTGCCGGTCCAGCGCAGCCGCCAGAGCTCCGCGCCGAACAGCCGCCAGGCGACGACCATCCCGGTGACCGCAACAGCGACGCTCGCGAGGATCAGGACGCCGTCGACGCCGAAGAGGCTGAACGTCGCTTCGGTGCGGGCGAGCAGGGCCTCGCCCTGGGCGAAGACCGGCTCGAGCCAGGTCACGAGGAGGCCCTTCTGGTCCGGCGCGAAGCCGAGCAGCGGCCCGAGCGGCGGCCCCGGCAGCGACAGGATGATGCCGAGGAAGATCGACGGGATCGCCAGCAGCCACAGCGGCACGGTCATGACCGGCGGCGATTCGTGGATGTGGTCCTCGATCTCCTTCGGCCCGCGGAAGGTGCCCCAGAACGTCAGCCCGATCAGGCGGAACATGTAGAAGGCGGTCAGGAGGGCGACGAACAGGCCGATCGCCCAGACCCACTGGAAGCCGAGCTTGAACGCCTCCGACAGGATCTCGTCCTTGCTGAAGAAGCCGGCGAGCGGCGGGATGCCGGCGATCGCGATCGAGCCGATCAGCATCGTCCGGTAGGTCTGCGGGATCTTCGTCCGCAGGCCACCCATCCGGCGCATGTCCTGCTCCTCGTGGACCGAGTGGATCACGGAGCCCGAGCCCAGGAACAGCAGGCCCTTGAAGAAGCCGTGGGTCATCAGGTGGAAGATCGCCGCGGTGAACGCGCCGACGCCGAGCGCCGCGAACATGTAGCCGAGCTGGCTCAGCGTCGAGTAGGCGAGGACCCGCTTGATGTCGGTCTGGGTCATCGCGATCGAAGCCGCGAGGATCGCGGTGAAGATGCCGATCCCGGCGACGATCACCATCGAGTCCGGGGCGCTCGCGAAGATCGGGTTCGTCCGGGCGACGAGGTAGACGCCGGCGTTGACCATCGTCGCGGCGTGGATCAGGGCGGAGACCGGGGTCGGGCCCTCCATCGCGTCCGGCAGCCAGACGTGGAGCGGGAACTGGGCGCTCTTGCCGACGGCGCCGGCGAAGACGAGGAGGGCGACGATCCAGATCGGGATCGGGAGGCTGGCGCCCGCGGCCGTCAGCCCGGCGATCGAGTCGCGGATGTTCAGCGTCCCGGTGTTGACGAAGATCGCCATGATCCCGAGCGCGAACCCGACGTCGCCGACGCGGTTGACGAGGAACGCCTTCTTCGCGGCCAGCGCGGCCGACTGCTTGTGCTTCCAGAAGCCGATCAGGAGGTAGCTCGAGAGGCCGACCAGCTCCCAGGCGACGAACACCACGAGGAAGTTGTCCGCGAGGACGAGCAGCAGCATCGAGACCATGAACAGGTTCAGGTAGGCGAAGAACCGCCAGTAGCCCGGGTCGTGGCTCATGTAGCCGATCGAGTAGACGTGCACGAGCAGGCCGATCGTCAGGACGACGATCAGCAGGACCGCGGTCAGGTTGTCGACGAAGAGCCCGGCGGTGACCTGGAAGGCCTCGGACGGGATCCACGTGTAGAGGGTCACGCCGTAGCCGTGCTCGCCGAACGGCTCGGCGCCGGTCAGGGCGTTGAAGACGACCCACATCCCGATCAGCCAGGCGAGGAAGATCGCCCCGACCGGGACGACGTGGGCGCGCTTGCCCAGGCGCCGGCCGACGGCCGCGGTGAAGAGAAAGCCGAGCAGCGGCAGGGCGATGATCGCGGGGATCAGGACGTCGAACATCAGCGGCCCGTCACTGCCGCATCGTGTCGTACTCGTCGACGAGCGGCGTCTTCTTGTTGCGGTAGATCGCGATGACGATCGCCAGGCCGACGGTCGCCTCCGCCGCCGCGACGGCCATGACGAGGAGGGCGATCACGGACCCGCCGGTGCCCAGGCCGGGGACGAACGAGCCGAACGCGACGATCGACAGGTTGACCGCGTTCAGCATGAGCTCGATCGACATCAGCATGCTGATCGCGTTCCGGCGGGCGAGGAAGCCGAACATCCCGATCGCGAACAGCAGGCTCGCAAGGACCAGGTAGCTGTTGAGCGCCCGCGAGCCGCCCGCGGCCAGGGCGATCATGCCCAGGCCGATCACGAAGGCGATCGCGAGGACGGTCCCGACGATGACCCGGATCATTCGCCGTCGTCCGTCGCGGACCGGTCGCGCTTGGCGAGGAAGATCCCGCCGATCACCGCCGCGAGCAGGAGCACGCCGACGATCTCGAAGGGCAGGACCCAGTCGGAGAAGAGCTGGCGGGCGAGCTCGTTCGTGTCGGTCGCCGTCCGCTGGCCGGTGCCGCCCCACTGGGTCGCCCCGATCGTCAGGGCGAGGACGACGACGAGGACCACCGCCGCGATCGCCGCGGGCACGGCCTGCGTCTGGAAGACGAGCCTGGCCGGTGCTGCCTTCGTCTGGGTGAGCATGATCGCGAAGAGGATCAGGACGCTGATCGCGCCGATGTAGACCAGGACCTGGGCGGCGGCGACGAGCGGCGCGCCGGCCATCACGTAGATCCCGGCGAGGGCGGCGAAACAGACCATCATCGCGAGGCCGCAGCGGATGATGTCGCGGAGGGTCACGACCGCGAGCGCGCTCAGGAGCATCGTCCCCGCGAGGATGGCGAACAGGACGTCGTCCCAGGGGAGGCCGATGATCGGGATCGTGTCGGGGATGGGCACCGCGAATGGGCTCAGCCGTGCCCGTGACCGGCCTGGCCGGACTCGCCGGATCCGAGCGCGGGCGCCGATGTCCCGTGGCCGGCCGCCAGCGCCGGTGCATGGCCGTTGCCGCCGGCATGGCCGTTGCCGTGGCCGTTCCCGTCCGCCCGGACCTGGGCCGCGATCGCGGCCGGCAACATCGGCAGGAGGCGGGTCGGCGTGACGGGCCGGCCGGCCGCGGCGGCCCGCTCCGCCCAGTCGCGCTCGCGCCGGATGTAGGTCATCTCGGTCTCCTGGTCGACCGCCGCGAGGGCGATCAGGTCGACCATCGGATCGACGCGCGAGGTGTGCGACAGCTCGAAGTCCCCGCCGTCGCGCAGCGCGTCGTAGGGGCAGGCGTCGACGCAGATGCCGCATAGGATGCAGCGGCTCTCGTCGACGTCGTACTTCTGGAGGACGCGCGG
>DATBPR010000064.1:0-3331 GCA_036561285.1 Candidatus Limnocylindrales bacterium
GGTGAGGTTGCTCGAGCCACCGAAGAACATCGAGAGCAGTGGCGTGAGCAGCGTGAAGTGGCCGTTGACCCGGATCTCGACGGTGTTGCCGAGGCCCTCGGCGCACGGGGAGGGGACGCACGACAGGCTGACGTCGGACGGGGCGATCGAGAAGAACGATCCGCTCGACTCGGTGAGCACGGCGCACATGACCCGGTTCGTGGTCGCGTTGCAGGCCGCCCCGGACGTGAACGAGGTCGGGTTCGCGGCGGCCTCGAGCGCGCCCGCCCGGGCGGCACTCTCGATCGCGACCTGGGAGTGGAAGATCCGGGCGAGGTCCGCGCCCGCGGCGAGGAGGACCATCAGGACCGGCAGGATCACTGCGAGCTCGACGATCGCCTGGCCGCGCGAGCGGCCGCGCGCGAGCGGCCGCCACGATCGGCGGCGGGACCTCGCGGGAGCGGCGTGCGGTCGACTGGGGATCGGCATGGGTGGTTGAGGTCTCGTGATGGCTCCGGACAGGGCCGTTCGGCGGAAGGTCCGGCAGCGCGACTCTAGGTCGGGTCCGGCCGTGCGATAAGGGGGTCGGGCTGACCTATTGGTACCGGTGGGCAACAGGAACTTGCCGAGGAAGCGGGGCGGGCGGTCACCACCTGGATGACCGCCGGGGAGCCGGCCGGATGCCGGTCACGGGTGTTGGCCCGATGACCGGCTCCGGCCCTTCGGTCAGGGTGCCGCCGGGCTGGCGGACGCCGCGGGCGGCGCGGCCGTCGGCGACGGGAAGGGCGTCGGCGAGGTGATCGGCACCTGCGCCGGCAGCTGGCCGTTGCTGGCGGGGTAGTTCTGCGGGATCGGCAGGCCGTACTTCTGGATGATCCGGTTCGTGGTCTCGCCGAGCGTCGTCGCGTCGACCGGACGGAGATCCGTGTCCGGCCGGAGGACCATGCTCATCGTCGCGGTCCCGACCGCCTGGAGATGGGCGAGCTCCTCGGCCATCCCGATCGGTGCCTTGACGATGTAGAACTGGTCCTTGCGGGCGAGGATCAGAACGTTCTGGTAGACGATCTTCGTCGAGCGGTCGGTCGTGTACTTGCCCTGGAGCGCGATGTCCGGGGGAACGTTGACGACCGCGGTCACGAAGACGTCGACGGTCTCGCCGGCCTTCAGGACGCCGCCGACCGCGAGGTCGTCGGACACCGTGATCGACACGGCGCGCCAGGCCTCGCTGTCGGGTCCGACGGTCTCGTCGGGTCCGAGGATCGAAAACTCGTCGCCCGCCTGCGACGAGGCGAGCATGTTCTGGGTCACGGGCTGGTTCTGGAGGATCGTGACGGCCGGGATCCGGCCGATGACCTGGGCGGGATCGGTCACGACGCCGTTCTCGTTCGTCGGGTCGAGCGGGACCTCACGAACGGCCACGTCCTCGGCCACGATGGCCTGACGGGCCGGGATCGCGCGGACCGCGACGACGATCGGCGTCTTCTGGAGGGTCGCCTGGCCCGCCTGCTGGTTCGCCTGGTTGACCAGGTAGAACGCGGCACCGCCCGCGACGACGGCCAGGATCAGGCCGACGACGATGATGAACTTCCCACGCCGGTTGTTGTCCCGGAATTCCAGAGCCGTACCCGCCCTTTCCCTGGCGACCGGCGAGCGCGGGTGCCCGTCGGATCGGCATTTGATTCACGTTGGGTCCAGACCGCGGGTCGGGGTGACCGGGTGTGGACGCCGTGCACCGGGGATGCTGGTCCGCGACGACACCCCCGGGTATAGCCCGGTCGTCCCAGCCGGTCCCACCCGCAGGTCACCCGAGGGCTCCGCTCGGCCCCGTTCGTCGCAGCCCCGCAAGCCCCGGCGCCAGTGCGAACATCTGTTCCAATGTGCGTCGATCCGGTACGATGATGGCGATGCCCGACTTCCGCCTCGTGGCCCCCTTCGAGCCGACCGGCGATCAGCCGCTGGCGATTGATCGCCTGGTCGACGGGCTGGGCCGGGGCCTCAAGCACCAGACGCTCCTCGGCGCGACCGGCACGGGCAAGACCTTCACGATTGCCCGGACGATCGAGGCGCACGGCAAGCCGACCCTCGTCCTCGCCCACAACAAGACGCTCGCGGCCCAGCTCTATGCGGAGTTCCGCGAGTTCTTCCCGGACAACGCCGTCGAGTATTTCGTCAGCTACTTCGACTACTACCAGCCGGAGGCGTACCTGCCCCGGAGTGATACGTACATCGAGAAGGACTCGAGCCGGAACGACGAGATCGACCGGCTGCGTCACGCGGCGACCCACGCCCTCTTCGAGCGCCGCGATGTGATCATCGTCGCCTCGGTCTCGTGCATCTACGGCCTTGGTGCCCCGGTCGACTACGGGGCGACGGTCCTCCGTCTCCGCCAGGGAGGCTCGTACCGCCGCGACACGGTCCTCCGCCAGCTCGTCGACCTCCAGTACCAGCGGAACGACCAGTCCCTCACGCGGGCGCGGTTCCGGGTCCGCGGCGACACGCTCGAGTTCCAGCCGGCCTCCGAGGAGACCCTCGTCCGGGTCGAGTTCTTCGGCGACGAGGTCGAACGGATCACCGAGGTCGATCCGCTGACCGGCGAGCTCCTCCACGAGCGCAAGGAGGTCAACGTCTACCCGGCGAGCCACTACGTGACGCCGGCCGACAAGCTGAAGCTCGCCATCGTCGACATCGAGGCCGAGATGGAGGAGCGGGTCGGCCAGCTCGAGGCGGAGGGGCGGGTGCTCGAAGGAGCGCGTCTCCGGCAGCGGACGACGTTCGACCTGGAGATGATGCGCGAGCTCGGGTTCTGCACGGGGATCGAGAACTACTCGCGGCACCTTTCGCGCCGCGAGGCTGGCTCCCGGCCGTGGACGCTCCTCGACTACTTCCCGCCGGACTGGCTCCTCGTCGTCGACGAGTCGCACATGACGATCCCCCAGGTCGTCGGGATGTACAAGAACGATCGGACCCGGAAGGAGATCCTCGTCGACTTCGGGTTCCGCCTGCCGTCCGCGCTGGACAACCGGCCGCTCACGTTCGACGAGTTCGAGGGCCACCTGAACCAGGTCGTCCACATGTCGGCGACGCCGGGCCCGTACGAGCACGAGCGGAGCGAGCGGATCGTGGAGCAGCTGATCCGGCCGACCGGCGTGGTCGACCCGTCGATCGACGTCCGACCGACGGACGGCCAGATCGACGACCTCATGGAGGAGATCCGGCAGCTGACGGAGCGCGGCGAGCGGGCCCTCGTCACGACGCTCACGAAGAAGATGGCCGAGGACCTCACCGACTACCTCCGGGAGCTCGGGGTCAAGGTCCAGTACCTCCACAGCGAGGTCGACACGCTCGAACGGGT
>DATBPR010000065.1:0-2730 GCA_036561285.1 Candidatus Limnocylindrales bacterium
TGGTCCTGGTAGACGCGGCGGCCGAGACGGGTGACCTCGATCCCCTCGCATTCCTCGATCGACACGGCGGGGACGTTGACGTTGATCAGCTCGCCCCGCGACAGCCCGTGCTCGAGGATGTTCCGGGCCACGACGGTCGCAGCTGCGGTGGCGAGGGAGAAGTCGGGGTGCTCGTAATACTCCTGGCTGATCGCGAACGCCGGGCAGCCGTTGATCACCGCCTCCATCGCCGCGCTGACTGTGCCCGAGTAGGTGATGTCGTCGCCGAGGTTCGCGCCGTAGTTGATCCCGGACGCGACCAGGTCGAAGCCGTGGCCGAAGTAGCCGAGGAAGGAGATGCTGACGGCGTCGGTCGGGCTGCCGTCGACGGAATAGGCGGTCGAGCCGTCGGCCAGCAGACGCTCCCGGACGCGAAGCGGGCGCATCAGCGTCTTCTGGTGGCCGACGGCGCTCTGGTTCGTGTCGGGCGCGATGACCGTCGTGTCGCCGATCGGCTCGAGGGCCTGCTTGAGGGCGAGGAGTCCGCGCGACTCGACGCCGTCGTCGTTCGTGATCAGGATCTTCGGCCGGCTCGACCAGTCGCGGAGCGGCCCGGCGGTCGGGGTGAGGGCCCGCGGGCCGCCACGTTCCGCGCCGCCGGCGACGGGCTCGCCGCGCTCCTTGTCGAGGTCGCGCCGTTCGGTCCGGGCCCGCTCCCGGGTCATGTCGGGCGGGTTGCCGGCGTCCGCCTTGCCGCTCTTCGGATCGTCGGGCATCGCGGGGTCAGGCCGTGACGTCGGAATCGATCCCCGGCACGGGCTCGCTCGGGATCCGGACCTTCCGGCCCTCGCGCGCCTCGACGCGGGCCGCCGCCCGGGCGGCGACTGGTGACGGCTCGCGGGTCATGGCGAGGAAGTGGAAGAAGAATGCCGACAGGACCGCGGCGATCGGGATCCCGAAGATCGCGCCGGTGATCCCGGCGATCTTGCTGCCGATCAGGACCGAGCCGAGGACGACGATCGGGTGGATCCCGACGGCCTCCTGCATCAGCCGCGGCTGAAGGACGTTCATCACGAGCAGCCAGCCGATCCCCATGAGGATCGCGGCGGGCAACCAGTGCTCGCCCGGGACGAGGAGGGCGACGATCACCGGCGGCGCCCAGGCGACGAACGGGCCGAAGAACGGGATCGCCATCAGGACTCCGGCGGCGGCGCTCGTGATCGCCACGTAGGGCAGACCGAGGACGATGCTCGTGAAGGCCGCGACCGCCCCGTACACCACCCCGAGGATCGCCTGGCCACGAAGGAAGCCGCCGAACGAGCGGGCGACGCTGCGCTCGAGCAGGCGCGCCTCGTCCGTCCGGGCCGGCGGCACGATCCGGAAGAAGAAGGACAGGATCTGGTCGCGGTCCACGACCATGTACAGCGAGAGGATCAGGACCAGGAGCAGGCTGCCCAGCGCGCCGATGCTGGCGACGGCGAGCTGCTGGAGCGGGCCGACCAGCTGGGTCGCGTAGCTGGCGAGGTTGTTGAGGAAGCTCTGGGCCTGGACGACGAGGTTGACCTGGTCGAACCCGAGGGACTTGAGCCAGTCCTGCCAGGGCGCGAGGAGCGTCGGCAGGTTGTCGCGGAGGGACGGCACGCCCGCGACGAATGACGTGATCGACTGGGCGAGGGCGTTCGCGATCAGGACGACGATCAGGACGATCGCCCCGACGAGGGTGATGTAGACGAGCACCACGGCGCCGATCCGGGGAAGGACCGGCACGAGACGGGTCAGGCCGGCGACCACCGGGCTCAGGATGAACGCGAGAAGCCAGGCCAGGAAGAAGACCAGGATGGTGTCGCCGAAGGCGAAGAAGACGGTCGCCGCCTGCTCGATCGCGACCATCCCCAGGACGACCGTGCCGAGCACGAGGACGGCCGTCAGCCAGCGCTGCTGGCGATCGGTCAGGCTCAGCATCCTTGGGCTCCACCTCGGCACACGGACCGGCCCTGGAACGGAGAGGGGCTGCGCCCCTCCCCTTGGCGGTCATGGTAGTCGCCGCGCCTGCACCCCGGATGCACGGGCCGGGGTGCCGCCCGATCCTGGTCCGCCGGACGGACCAAGCGTCCGTCGGGAGCCACGAACGGAGCCGCTCAGTGGCCCTCAGCGGTCGGTGGCTCCGTCAGCTGAACCAAATGCGGTCCGAAGCTCCGGATTCGGCCCGACCTGCCACGCCCGGCGGTCGGTTGGTCCGGAGGGTGGACCAGGCCCGGAGAGACGCCTCGGCGCAGGCGAGCAATCGACTATGGGAGCGTGACCTTGATCCGCGAGATGACGCCGTCACCCTGGCTGAATGCATACATCAGCCCATTCCGGTCAAACGTCATGTCCCGGATGCCGGGCGCCACGGCCAACGGCGCCGCGTCGGCCAGGAGCGTGAACTTCGAATCGAAGACCTGAGTGTGGGAGTCGTCGCAGCTCCAGACGAACAGGTTGTCGTGGTGGTCCAGCGCGATGGCACAAGGGACTCGGAGCTGGCCGGGACCCGGCCCGGCGTTGTCGAAGACGGCGACCTTTGCACCATCCGGGTTGAGGACGACGATCCGGTTCGTCTCGTCGTTTGCCACGTAGACGCGCCCTGCGTCGTCGATCGCCATCGAGGCGCCCAGCTTCTGGAGATCCGGATCGGGATCGACCTGCCCGCCCACGCGCCAGGCGAAGGCGCCGTCCGCACCGATCTTCGTGACCGCGTTCAGGCCCTGGTCC
>DATBPR010000066.1:0-6632 GCA_036561285.1 Candidatus Limnocylindrales bacterium
GTGCGTGAGCGAGGACCGCAGCCGGCAACGCCGCCATCGGCGTCCAGGCGCGACAGACTCATATGGGCTTGAATGCCTCGAAGGGCTGGCGACATTCGCGGCAGTAGAACAGCGACCGGCAGAGGGTCGGACCGAATGCACTGTCCATGGCGACCCGGGAGGATTCGCAGTAGGGGCAGCGGACGTCCGCGGGGTCGCTGGGCGGCGCGATGCCGGCGGCCCGCAGACCGTCGCGGCCCGCCGCGGTGAGCCGGTCCGTCGTCCAGGGGACGGCGAACGTGAAGGTGACCTCGACGGGCCGGCCGAAGCCGGCGAGCGCGTCGGTGACCGTCGAGCGGATCACCTCGAGCGCCGGGCACGCGACAAAGGTCGGCAGGAGCTCGACGCGAATGCGCTCCGGGGTCACCTCGAGCGCGTGGACCAGCCCCAGGTCGACGATCGAGACGGTCGGGATCTCGGGGTCGTGGACGCGCCGGAGGGTCGCGCGGACCATCATCTCCGTCGCCAGCGGGGCGGGACGAGCCCGATGGCGAGGCGAGCGCCGGCGGTCACCACGTCGCGCCCACCTCGGACCCGCGGACCATCGTGAACTCCGCGTGGAGGGAGCGGAACGCGTCAGCGTGCGACGTCCGGGCCGCGAGAGGATCGCGGGTCGCCGGCAGCGCGTCGAGCCCGAGGCGGATCAGCGTCGTGCTGGTCTCGACCCGCCAGCGGCTCTCGATCGCGGCCCACGGCTCCGCGAGGATCCCGTGCCGGACGAGCGCCATCTCGCCGGGGAGCGGCGCAAGCACCGTCCCGGCGTCCGGCCCGAGCTCGGCCAGGGCCGCGACGAGACGCGTTCGCGGCTCCCCGCCGGCCTCCGCGAGCCGCTCCAGCCACGTGTCGACGTGCATCCGGTGGTAGCGCTCCTCTCGGCGGAGCTTGGCAACGAGCTCCCGGAGCGGCGCGTGGCTCGAGTCGGCGAGGGCTGCCAGGCGCGCGGCGTCCGCGCTCTCGTAGATCCAGCGACGGGCGATGGTCCGGGCCCAGTCGCCGCGTGCGTGGTCGAGCAGCCGGGCGTGGTAGTAGCCCTCGGGCGGCCGGTCGTAGGCCACGGCGTCGGCATCCCGGCGGTCGGCGACGACGTCGACGAACAACCCGTAGAGCGCCTGGGCGTGCCCGAGCTCGTCCTGGGCGAGGGAGCTGATCGCGACGTCCTCCTCGAGGATCGGCCCGATCCCGGTCCACTCGGAGTCGCTGAAGCCGATGACGAACTCGTCGTCCGCCATCGACAGCAGGAGCAGGGCCAGTGCCCGCTCGCGGCCGTCGCCGGCCCCGGTGAAGTCCATCGCGATCGGCTCGAGGCCGTCGAGCGTCACTTCGACTTCGCCTTCGGCTTGGCCTCGCCGCTCAGCTCCCGGGCCGCAGCGAGCTTGTCGCGCATCACGTAGCCACCCGGTTTCTTGAACGAGCGGTCGAGCGGCGGCTGGAGCAGGTCCGGGTCTGCGAGGTCGTGGATGTCGGCCCGGCGGACGACCCACAGATGGACGCTCTCCTGGCGCCGCGAGTACATCTCACGGGCGTAGTGGAGCGCCAGCGTCGCGTCGGGCGCCATGACCGACCCGCCGTGGCGCATCGGGTCGCCGTCCTTCTCCTGGCGGAAGACCTCCCACGGCTCGAGCTCGGTCGTCACGCGGAGGCCACCGGCGCGACGAGGATGGTGTCGCGGACCCACTGGGTGTCCGCCCAGCGATCGCGCCGGAACTGGAGACGCTCCTCGGACTTCGGGCCGTGGTTGGTCACGACGGTTCGCAGCTCGTTCCAGTCCGGCTCGGTGTAGCGCCACTCGCCGGCGGCCTCGTCGAGCCGCAGGTCCGGGTCCGGCAACGTCAGGCCGAGCTCGCGGATCCGCGGCACGTAGATCCCGAGGAACTCCTGGCGGAGCTCCTCGCTCGTCTTCGCCTTGATCCGCCAGTGGATGTCGCGGTCCTTCGCGCGGTCGCTCCGCGGACCGTGCATCTGCATCAGCGGTCCCCACCAGCGATCGAGGGCCTCCTGGATCGCGGCCCGCTGGCTCGCCGTCCCGGTCACCATCGTCACCACGACGTCGCGCCCGTGCATGATGTGGACGCTCTCCTCCCAGCAGATCTTCCGCATCGTCCGGGCGTACGGGGCGTAGCTCGAATCCCGCAGCGCCTGCTGGGCGACGATCGCCGCCGCGTCGACGAGCCAGGCGATGATCCCGATGTCGGCCCAGCTCTTCGTCGGGTAGTGGAAGACGTTGTGGAACTTCGTCTTCCCGGCGAGGAGGTCCTGCATCATCGCCTCGCGCGGCTTGCCGAGGTCCTCGGCGACGCGGTAGAGCAGCTGCGCGTGACCGACCTCGTCCTGGACCTTCGCCGTCAGGGCCAGCTTCCGCCGGAGCGTCGGCGCTCGCATGATCCACTCGCGCTCGGGCAGGACGCCCATCAGCTCGCTGTTCGCGTGCATCTCGACGAAGCGCAGGACCTGGGTCCGGTACTCGTCGGGCATCCAGTCGGTCGCCTCGACCTTGCCGCCGCCGGTGACGTGCTCCTCGAAGTGGCGGTAGCGCTCGTCGTGGTCCAGGGCCTCGTCGTTGAACGGCAGCTGGCTGCGCTCCCGCGCCGGCAGGACGGGGTCGAGCGCGAGCGGATCGGTCATCGGTGGTCCTCCGAGAGGGCGCGAAGCGAGAGATCGACGTAGTGATCGGCGATCCGGTCGGCGCTGAGACGGCCGTCCGGGCGGTACCAGGTGGCGATCCCGTTCAGGGCCGTCAGGACGAAGGTGGCCGCGACCGCGGCATCGGTGGCGTGGAAGGCGCCGACGGCGATCCCGTCCGCGATGGCCTCCCGGAAGCGGGCTTCGTAGGCATCGCGCCGCTCGGCGACGGCCGCGCGGCGGTCTCCGGACAGGTGGCGCCATTCGGTGACGAAGACGCTCGATCGCTCGGGGTCGGCAGTGATCACCTCGACGTGGGCCTCGACGAGAGCCGCGAGCCGGTCGACCGGGTCGCTCGAGGTCGCGTCCACGATCGCGCCGTCCGCCGCGCGCTCGAAGGCCGTCGCGGCTGCGTCGACGATCGACCAGAGGACGTCCTCCTTCGAGGAGACGTGGGCGTACATGCTGGCCGCCTGGATGTCGAGCGCCTTCGCGATGTCGCGCACGCTCGTCGCCGCGTAGCCGTTCGCGTGGAACAGCCCACTGGCGACCTCGTCGATCTCGCGCCGCCGGGCGCCGGCCTCGATCACAGCGGTGGATGTCCTACCTAACGATCGTTAGGAGTCTGACCCACCACCGCCGGGGCTGTCAATCCGCGACGAGCGGGTCACCCGGCCGTGCAGGTCCGCACGCTTCCCACCTTGCGTCGCTTGGCATCGGGGGTAGGCTTGGGGTCTGACCGGTCGTTGTCCCGGTGTCCGCTGTGGATGCCCTCGGCCCTTCTTCAGCAAGGACCGAGTGGTGGTGACCGACAATTCCCTGCGCGCCGCGACCCCTGATGCGTCGCCCTCTCCTGTCGTGGAGTCGCTCGCCGACGACCGCGCCCTGCTCGAGGAGCTCGAGCCCGAGGCGGCCCGCCTCTACGACCGCCACCTGAAGGTGGCCCAGGAGTGGTTCCCCCACGACTACATCCCGTACCGGCTGGGACGGGACTTCGACAAGGAACCCTGGACGCCGGACCAGCCGCGGCTGACGGGCGTCGCCCGGACGAGCTTCGAGGTCAACCTCCTCACCGAGGACAACCTGCCCTCGTACCACCGGTTGATCCACGGGATGTTCGGCCGGGGCGACGGCGCCTGGATCAACTGGATCGGGCGCTGGACGGCCGAGGAGGGCCGCCACGCGATCGTCCTGCGCGACTACCTGACGGTGACCCGCAACCTCGACCCGATTGCCCTCGAGCGCGGCCGGATGACGCAGCTCCAGCAGGGCTACGATCGGGATTCGATCGACACGCTTCGGGGCCTGGCGTACGTCGCGTTCCAGGAGCTCGCGACCCGGATCTCGCACAAGAACACCGGGCGCTACTCGCAGGACCCCGTGGCCGACCGGATCATGACCCGGATCGCGGCCGACGAGAACCTCCACATGGTGTTCTACCGTGACATCCTCGGGGCGGCGCTCAAGATCCAGCCGTCGCGAGCGGTGCAGGCGATCGTCGCCGAGGTCCTCGCGTTCGAGATGCCCGGCAACGGGATCCCCGGCTTCCTGCGCAAGGCGGCGACGATCGCGCGGGCCGGCATCTACGACATCCGGATCCACCGCGACGAGGTCCTGATGCCGATTCTCCGGCACTGGCGGATCTTCGAGCTGACGGGGCTCGATGCCGCCGCCGAGGACGCCCGGCGGGTGCTGGCCGAGCATCTCGACAAGCTCGAGGTCGCCGCCCAGCGGTTCGAGGAGAAGATGGCCGCCGGAGGCGCGACCGACCGGCTGATCCGCGCCGGCTGATCCGGGCGCCCGGGCGGGCCGGCGCAACGCGCCAAGGCGCGCCGGGCTCGTCTCGTAGGATGGGCGGCGTTCCCGGCCCCTCACCCGCGAGGAGACGATGGCCCAGCCGCTGACCGTCCTGTTCATGCCCGAATCGGCGTACGGGCCGACGAACAACTGCGTCGGGATCGGCGACGTCCTTCGCCGCAACGGCCACAAGGTCGTGTTCGCCGCCGAGGCGTCCTGGGCGGGCCGGCTGGAGCCGCTCGGGTTCGTCGAGGATCTCGTCGACCTGGCGCCGCCGCCGGAGCCCGATCCCAGCGGCGCGGCGCCCGACCCGGGCCAGTTCTGGAAGGACTTCATCCGGGACACCGCACCGGAGTTCCGCAAGCCGACGATCGAGCAGCTCGCGACCTTCATGCAGCCGACCTGGCAAGCGCTGATCGACGGGGCCCGCTACTGCGAGCCGCACCTCCGCGAGATCGTCGCCCGCCAGGGCCCGGACGTCATCGTCGAGGACAACGTCGTCTCGTTCCCGGCGCTGCAGACGGCGGGCCGGCCGTTCGTCCGGATCGTGTCGTGCCAGCCGCTCGAGATCCGGGGCGACGATCCCGACGCCGCCCGGGCCATCCCGCCGGCCTACTCCGGGCTGCCCGCGGACGACTCGTCCGGCTGGGAGGCCTTCCGGGAGGAGTACGACCGGACCCATCGCCCGACGTGGGAGGGGTTCGACGCGTGGTGCCGCGAGAACGGCACCGGCCCGCTCCCCGAGCTCGAGTTCACGCACACGTCCGGTGTCCTGAATCTCTACACCTACCCGCAGGTGGCCGACTACGTGGATCGCCGCCCGCTCGGCCGCGAATGGGTCCGCCTCGACTCGACCGTCCGGTCGACCGATGCCGCGTTCGAGCTGCCGGCCGAGCTCGCGGACCGGCCGGCCGGCTCGGCCCTGATCTACCTCTCCCTCGGGTCGCTCGGCTCGGCGGACCTGGAGCTGATGCGGCGCCTGGTGGCGGTCCTCGCGGACACGCCGCACCGCTACATCGTCTCGAAGGGCCCGCAGCACGCCCTCTACGACCTCGCCCCGAACATGTGGGGCTCGGAGTTCCTGCCGCAGACCTCGATCGTGCCGCTCGTCGATCTCGTGATCACCCACGGCGGCAACAACACCACGACCGAGGCCTTCCACTTCGGCAAGCCGATGATCGTGCTGCCCATCTTCTGGGACCAGTCCGACAACGCCCAGCGGGTCGGCGAGACCGGCTTCGGCGTCCGGCTGCCGACGTACGCCTTCGGGGCCGACGACCTGGCCGGAGCGATCGATCGTCTCCTCGGTGACGTGATGCTCCGGACCCGGATGGCCGGTCTCGGGGCGGAGATCCGGGCACGGGACGGAGTCGCGCGGGCCGCGGCCGCGATCGAGTCGGTGGGGCTGGCAGCCCGGTGACGGCGGCGCAACGGACGATGCGGGCGGTCCGGGCCACCCGCTACGTGACCGCGTTCCGCGAGGGCGGCTCGCTGCCGGGCCTCGTCGAGGCGGACGACGACGGGATGTACGTCGTGAAGTTCCGCGGCGCCGGCCAGGGCCCGCGCGTTCTTGTTGCGGAATGGATCTCCGGCGAGATCGGCCGCGCACTTGGCCTCGAGGTTCCCGACCTCGTGGCCGTCGACCTCGTGAAGGCGATCGCCGACAGCGAGCCGCACCAGGAGATCCACGACCTGCTCGTCGCGAGCGTCGGGCGGAACATCGGCCTCGACTTCCTGCCCGGGGCCCTGACGTTCAACCCGGCGGTGGACGCCGCCGACCCCGACTGGGCGGCGAGCGTCGTCTGGCTCGACGGGCTCCTGACGAACCCGGACCGCTCGCCGCGGAACCCGAACCTCCTCACCTGGGGCGGCCGGACGTGGCTGATCGACCACGGCGCGTCCCTCTCGATCCAGTTCACCTGGCGGGACCCGGACGGGCACGCCCGCCGATCCCACGCGGAGCGGCTCGCCGACCATGTCCTGCTGCCGTTCGCTTCCTCCCTGGCCGCCGCCGACGAGCGGCTCGCGCCGCTCGTGACCCGCGGGCTGCTGGACGGGCTCGTGACTGCGCTCCCTAACGACTGGCTCGGCGAGGATCCCGTCATCGGCTCGCCGGACGATCAGCGCCGGGCGTACGTCACGTACCTCCTCCGCCGGCTCGATGCTCCGCGGCCGTG
>DATBPR010000067.1:0-1730 GCA_036561285.1 Candidatus Limnocylindrales bacterium
CGACGACGAGGGCGCCCATCCCCTCCGGGCCGAGCAGCCATTTCTGGGCCGGGATGGCATACAGGTCGGCACCGAGGCCATCGAAGCGGACCGGGATCGCCCCGACTGCCTGGGCGCCGTCGATGACGACCAGGGCGCCACGCGCGTGGGCGATCTCGGCGATCCGGGCGACCGGCATCACGGCCCCGGTCGTCCACAGCACGTGCGAGACCGAGACGAGACGGGTGTCGGCGGTGATCGCGGCATCGAAGGCCGCGATCGTCCGCGCCTCGTCGCCATCGGCGCCGGCATCGACGAAGACGACGTCGATCCCCATCCGGTCGCGGAGCGCGATCAGCGGACCGAGGGCGCCGCCGTGCTCGTGGGCGCTGGTCACGACCCGTCCACCCGCGCGCCAGTCGGGGAGCAGCGAGGCGGCGTTCATCCCGTCGGTCGTGGCATGGGTCAGTGCGACCGCATCGACATCGGCACCGACCAGGGCGGCCACGCCGGCCCGAGCCTCGGCCATCCGCTCGACGACGTCGAGCCAGTCGTCGAGGTGGGCGCGCCCGATGTCGCGCTCCCGGATCGCGAGCTCCGCCATCGCCGCGGCGGTCTCGGCAGGGAGCGGACCCACCGAGCCGGTGTTGAGGTAGATCCCGGCCGACAGAGCTGGAAGGGCCGCCCGGACCGCCGCCAGCTTCTCGGGGTCGGGCATGAAGGGGGCGACCACGGCCGTATGATACCGAGCATGAGTGGCCTGGCCCGACCGGAGTTCCTGGCCACGACCGAGTGGCTCGCCGACACCATGGGCCGGCCGGAGGTCCGCATCCTCGACCTCCGCTGGCGGCCCGATGGCAGCGCTCCTGCGGTCTTCGCGACCGGTCACATCCCGGGCGCGGCTCTGGTCGACTGGCGGACCGATCTGGTCGAGGAGGGCGAGAACGGCGAGACGATCCTGCTGGTCGGCCCGGACCGGATGGCGGCCCTGGCGGCGCGGGTCGGGATCGCCGATGGGACCACCGTCGTGATCTACGACGACAGCCAAGGCCTCTTCGCGGCCCGCGCGTGGTGGAGCTTCCTCGCCTATGGCCTCGAGTCGGTCCGGGTCCTCGATGGCGGCTTCCCGGCCTGGGTCGCCGAGGGACGCGAGGTCTCGAACGCGCAGAGCAACCCGATCGGCCACGGTTTCGCGGTCCGCGGACCGAACCGGATGCGCCTGACGACGCCCGACGTCCGCGGCCTCCTCGGCTCCCCGGACGTGACGCTGCTCGACGCCCGCGCTCCGGCCGAATACCACGGCTTCGAGGGCAACACGAAGCGGCTCGGGCACATCCCGGGCGCGGTCAATGTCCCGGTCGGGGCGACCAGCATGCCGGGTGGCCAGCGGCTGCGCGACGGCGCCGACCTGCGCGATCAGCTCCACCGCGCGAACGTCGTTCGTGGTCGCCGGATGGTCTGCTACGACGGTTCGGGGATCTCGGCCGCCAAGCTCGCGTTCGTGCTGAGCCTGATGGGGCACGACGACGTCGCGGTCTACGACGGCGGCTGGTCCGACTGGGGGAATCGACTCGACCTGCCGGTCGATCGCTAGGCGGCCCGGCGCGAGGGCTACGCGCCCGTCGTCGCCCCCGGCCGCGACCGCGACCCAGCCGTGACCAGCAGCTCGGAGCCGTGCTGGAGCCCCTCGTAGAGAGCGGTCACGGTCTCGACTGTGTCGATCTCATCGACCGTCTTGTCGGGTCGAAGAG
>DATBPR010000068.1:0-15840 GCA_036561285.1 Candidatus Limnocylindrales bacterium
GCCGGGTCTTGCCGGTCCCGCCGGGACCGATCAGCGTGACCAATCGCTCGCGTCCGAGCAGCTCGACCACCTCCCGCATCTCGCGGGTTCGGCCGACGAAACGGGTCAGGAACGTCGGCAGGCTTGTCTGGGCGACGGCCGTCTCCGACCGAAGCGGACGAAAGTCGGACCCGAGCCCGGGCGCCACGATCTGATAGAGGTGCTCCGGGTCCGGAAGGTCCCGAAGGGAGTGGGTTCCGAGATCCCGGAATGCGAGCTGCTCGTCGGCGGTACCGGCTGCCAGGTCCCGGACGGCCTGGGTCACGAGGATCTGCCCGCCGTGCCCCGCGGCCATGACCCGGGCCGTGCGGTGGACATCGATGCCCGTGTAGTCGCGGCCGCCCAACACGGCCTCGCCGACATGCACGCCCATCCGGACGCCGACCTTCGTGCCATCGGGCCAGGCGTGTTCGGACAACGCCCGCTGGGCCGCCACCGCCGCACCGATTGCTTCCCGGACGGACGGGAACACGGCGAACACGGAGTCTCCCTCGGACGAGACCAGCGTTCCGCCGTTCGAGCCGATCGCGTCGTCGAGCAACTCAAGGTGGTCGTCCAGCACTTTCGGAAACGAGTCTCCGAGCAGCGTGACGAGACGGGTGGAACCTTCGATATCGGTCATGAGGAACGCGACCGTGCCGGTTGGAAGGTTCCCCATGGCTCCACGATACAGGGCGCGTCCGATCATCTTGGAGACGGCTTGCTGACCGTTTGACGGTCCCCGGGCCCGGTCGTACGCTCGCCGCCCGTGCCACCGACGACCGCCGATCCCGCTCGCCAGCCAGAGACCCTCGGAGCGCTGCGCGCGGCCGGCTGGGCGCCAAGGTCGGTCAAGGCGGAGCTCCGCGCGAACCTGCTCGCCCGGCTCGCCCTGGGCCGTCCGGTCGTCAGCGGCATCGTCGGCTATGACGAGAGCGTCCTGCCCGCGATCGAGAACGCGATCATCGCCGGCCAGGACCTCGTCCTCCTCGGCGAGCGCGGGCAGGCGAAGACCCGACTCGCCCGCCTCCTGGTCGGCCTGCTCGACGACGCGATCCCGGTCGTCCGCGGCGGCGAGCTGAACGACGACCCGACGGCTCCGATCTCGCCGAGCGCCCTCGCGATCGTGGCCGAGCACGGCGACGCGACCCCGATCGACTGGCTGCCGCGCGAGCGCCGCTACGCCGAGAAGCTGGCGACACCGGACATCACGATCGCCGACCTGATCGGCGAGGTGGACCCGATCCGCGTCGCCGAGGGCCGCTACCTCAGCGACGAGATGACCCTCCACTACGGCCTCATCCCGCGCTCCAACCGGGGGATCTTCGCGATCAACGAGCTGCCGGACCTCGCCGAGCGGATCCAGGTGGGCCTGCTGAACATCCTCGAGGAGCGCGACGTCCAGATCCGCGGCTTCACGGTCCGCCTCCCGCTCGACCTGTTCGTCGTCGCGAGCGCGAACCCCGAGGACTACACGAGCCGCGGCCGGATCATCACGCCGCTCAAGGACCGCCTCGGGTCGCAGGTCCGGACGCACTATCCGCGGACCCTGGATCACGAGCTGGCGATCGTCCACCAGGAGAAGCAGCGGTTCGACGGCGGCGACGACGAGCCGGCGATCGCGGTGCCGGGCTTCATGGAGGAGCTCCTCGCCGAGCTGACCCACCTCGCCCGGCGCTCGCCCGAGATCAGCCAGCGATCCGGCGTCAGCGTCCGGGTCACGGTCGCGAACACCGAGGTCCTCGAGGCCGCAGCTCTCCGACGGGCGATCCGGCTGGGCGAGACTGTGGCCGCGCCGCGGGTGAGCGACCTCGGCGCGGTCATCGCGAGCACCGTCGGCAAGATCGAGCTGGAGTCGGTCGGAGACGACGCTCCCGAGGAGCGGGTCGTCGAGCGGCTGATCACGAAGTCCCTGTTCGCGACGTTCGGCCGGCGGGTCGACCTCGACGATCTCGACGACGTCGTCCTCGCCTTCGAGGACGGGCTGGTGGTCGAAACCGGCGATCGGGTCCCGTCGCGCGAGTACGTCCGCTGGATGGCCGAAATCCCGGGCCTTCACGACGCGGTCCGCGGGCTCGGCACGTTCGACGTCACGGATGGAGCGGAGGAGCCGGCGGTCGTCGCCTCGGCGGTCGAGTTCCTCCTCGAGGGCCTGCACCTCTCGCGCCGGATCAACAAGGATCGCTCGGGGTCGGGCGGGATCGTCTACCGCCGGTGACCAGCGCCTGGAGCCCAGATCCGCGGGATCTGGAGGCGTCCACTGCGACGACGAGCGGGCGCGATCCGCTCCTCCACCGCGCCGCGCGCTACGCCCGCTGGGACGGGACCCAGACGATCCCGGCGCTCGATGCCGACGAGATCCTCGATGCGATGGCCGACGACGTCATGGCCGAGGGCGATCTCGCGGAGGCCCTCCGGCGGCTCATGGAGCGCGGCTGGCGGACGGCCGATCCGACCCGCCGTGACCTGGCGGGCCTCGCCGAGCTCCGCGAGCGACTGCGCCGCCGGCGCGAGGAGCTCCAGGAGCGCTACCAGCTCCGCGACGTGCTCGCCGACGTCCGCCAGGAGCTCGACGACATCGTCGCGGAGGAGCGGGCCGGCATCGAGCGCCGCCTCGACGACGCGGCCACGCCGCCGGATGGCTCCCCGACCGACCCGGCCCTCCGGAAGATGCTCCGCGACGCCGCCGCCCGACGGATCGACCAGCTCGACGCGTTGCCGCGGGACGTCGGCGGGCGGATCCGGAAGCTCGAGGAGTACGACTTCATGGAGCCGGACGCGCGGGACCGGTTCAACGCGCTGACGGAGCGCCTCCGGAAGCAGACGCTCGACCGGTTCGTCGACGGCCTGTCGGAGGCGATCCAGGGCACGACCCCCGAGGATCTCGCCGCGAATCGCGAGATGGTCCGCGACCTGAACGAGCTCCTCGAGCAGCGGCTCGAGGGCCGCGAGCCGAGCCAGGACCAGGTCGACGAGTTCCTGTCGCAGCACGGCCGGTTCTTCCCGGGGGCGCGGACGCTCGACGACATCGTCGAGCAGCTGACCGAGCGGATGGCGGCGATGGCCTCGCTCCTCCGGTCGATGACGCCGCAGCAGCGGGCCGAGCTCGAATCGATGATGGACGCGCTGCTCCGCGACGACCGGCTTCGCTGGGACCTCGCCCGGCTCGCCTCGAACATGGACCAGCTGATGCCCGACGGGCTCGGCGAGGGCTACGAGTTCAGCGGCGAGCAGCCGCTCGGCCTGGAGCCCGCGCTCGAGCGGATCGGCCAGCTCCAGGCGCTGGACCGGCTCGAGGACCAGCTCGGGATGGTCGAGTCGCCGGGCGACCTCGGCGACCTCGACCGCGACGAGGTCCGCGAGCTGCTTGGGCCGGACAGCGCCCGCGACCTCGAGGCGCTCGACGAGCTCGCCCGCCAGCTGGAGGAGGCCGGCTATCTCTCGCGGAAGGGCGATCGGCTCGAGCTGACCCCGCGTGGCAGCCGGCGGATCGGCCAGAAGGTCCTCGACGACCTGTTCGCGCGTCTGTCGCGGGATGCGTTCGGCGGCCACCGGATCGACCGGTCCGGGCGGGGCGGGGAGCGCGAGGAGACGACGAAGCCGTACGAGTTCGGCGACCCGTTCCACCTCGACATCCGGGGGACGATCGAGAACGCCCTCCGCCGGCCGGAGAACAGCCCCGACGAGCGGCTCGCCCGCGGCGAGCCCGGCGTTCACCTCTCGCCGTCGGACTTCGAGGTGTTCCGAACGGAGCAGCTGACGAAGACGTCCACCGTGCTCCTCGTCGACATGAGCCGGTCGATGCTGCTCCGCGGCTGCTTCGTGGCCGCGAAGAAGGTCGCCGTCGCCCTCGACACCCTGATCCGGACCCAGTTCCCGCACGACGATCTCTCGGTCATCGGCTTCGCCTACTACGCCCGCGAGCTGCGGCCGGAGGCGCTCGCCGAGCTGACCTGGCACGGGTACGAGTACGGCACGAACCTCCAGCACGGGCTGATGCTGGCCCGGCGGATCCTGGGCCGGCAGCGGGGCGGCGAACGCCAGATCGTCGTGATCACCGACGGCGAGCCGACCGCCCACTTCGAGAACGGCCAGGTCGAGTTCAGCTACCCGCCGACGCGGCGGACGATCCAGGAGACCCTCCGCGAGGTCCAGCGGTGCACCCGCGAGGGGATCACGATCAACACGTTCATGCTCGAGCGGTCGCGGGCGCTGGCCGAGTTCGTCGCGCTGGTGACCCGCCTCAACCGGGGCCGGGCGTTCTACGCCACGCCGGAGCACCTCGGCGAGTACGTCCTCGTCGACTTCGTGTCCAACCGGACCCGCGGGGCGGGCTGACGGCGGAGGCCCTGCCGAATCGGGTCACGGCACCCGAATTGCCCGGATATCCTCGTGCGGGGGTTCCGGGGCCGTCACGATCCGGAGTCGCCCGATCCGGCCAGACCAGGAGGTCGCTCGTTGTCTCCGCTCCTCGCCCTGTTCCTGTTTCTCCATGTCATGGGCGCGATCGTCGTCTTCGGCCCGACGTTCGCCTTCCCGATCATCGCGAGCCAGGCCCAGAAGAGCCCCCAGAACGGCGCCTTCGCGGCCGCCCTCAGCGACCTGATCGAGCGACGGATCGTCATCCCGGGCGCGATCGTCCAGGGCATCACGGGGCTCGCCCTGATCGCGATCCTCGGCGTGAACCCGCTGACCGACGCCGCCTACCACTGGCTGATCCCGGGGATCATTCTCTACCTGATCGCGATCCTGTTCGCGATCTTCGTCCAGGCCCGGAACGCCGAGAAGATGGTCGAGCTGACGAAGAACCTGCAGGGCCCGCCGTCGCCGGAGGTGGGCGCCGAGATCGCCGCGACCGGGAAGGCGCTCCAGCGCGGCGGGATGTTCCTGACGGTGCTGATCGTCCTGATCGTCATCTTCATGGTCACCAAGCCGCAGTTCTGATCTCGCGCCCGGGGCCCGGCGGCCGGCCGTCGCCGGCCGGCACCCTCCCGCAACCGGGCTGACCGGCGGCGTCGGTCTACCATTCGGTCGTCCACCGAATTGACGCCGCTGGAGTGTCCCGACCGATGCCGCACGTCGCCGAACGCGTCCCCGACCTCCTCGCGCGCCTTGCCGGGGCGGCGCATCTCGACGGCGACGCGCTCGCGATCGACGACGAGGCGACGTTCCGGGCCTCGACGATCCGCGACCTCGCCTGGACCGCGGTGTTCGCCACCGACGAGGCGACGGTCGGCGCCGCCCAGTGGCTGATCCACGAGGCGGCTCGCGAGCTGGGAGCCCACAGCGCGAGCATCGAGGAGCTGTACCGGGCGCGGGCCCGCGGCGAGGTGTCCGGCTTCACCGTTCCTGCAATGAACATCCGGGCCCAGACCTTCGACATGGCCAGGACGGCCTACGAGGCGGCGGCCGCCGGCGACGTCGGCGCGGTCATCCTCGAGCTGGCCCGGAGCGAACAGACGTACACCTTCCAGCGGCCGATCGACTACTCGACCGCGGTCCTCGCGGGTGCCGTGGCCGCCGGCTGGCGCGGTCCCGTCTTCCTCCAGGGCGACCACTACCAGTTCAACGCGAAGAAGTACGCCACCGATCCGGAGGCGATGACCGAGGAGATCCGGCGCGCCTGCCGGCTCGCGATCGATGCCGGTTACCGGAACATCGACATCGACAGCTCGACGCTCGTCGACCTGTCGAAGGCCACCCGCGACGAGCAGCAGCGCGACAACTACCTCCGGGCGGCCGAGCTGACGGCCCTGATCCGCTCGCTCGAGGACGACGGGGTGACCGTCAGCGTCGGCGGCGAGATCGGCGAGGTCGGCAAGGAGAACTCGAACGAGGCGGAGCTCCTCGCCTATCTCGACGGCTACCGGGCGGAGCTTGACCGGCGGTCGCCGGGCGCGGTCGGGATCAGCAAGGTCAGCGTCCAGACCGGCACGTCCCACGGCGGCGTCCCGCTGCCTGACGGTGGCGTGGCGGAGGTGAAGCTCGACTTCGACGTCCTCCGCCGGCTCGGCGACACGGCGCGCTCGTATGGCCTCGCCGGCGCGGTCCAGCACGGCGCGTCGACCCTGCCCGACGAGCTGTTCCACCGGTTCCCGGCGGTCGAGACGGCGGAGATCCATCTCGCGACCGGGTTCCAGAACGAGCTCTACGAGCACCCGGCGTTCCCGAAGGAGCTCCACGAGCAGATCGAGCGCTGGTGCTTCGAGAACGCGCTCGACGAGCGGAAGCCCGATCAGACCGACGAGCAGTTCGTCTACACGACCCGGAAGAAGGCGATCGGGCCGTTCAAGCGGGAGCTCTGGGATCTGGCGACGAAGGACGAGATCCTCGCGGCGCAGCGACGCAAGATCACGTTCCTCTTCACGGAATTGGGCGTGAACGGATCGCGAGAGATGGTGGAGCGGTACATCCGGCCCGTCGAGCAGCGGCGCCCGGTCCCGGAGGGCCTGCACGCGGCCACAGCGGGGACCGCCGGCTGAGCGATCTGTCCCGGGTCGCCGGCGGCGTCCGGATCCGCCCCGAAGTTCCGGACGACTTCGCGGCGATCGATCGTCTCCAGCTCGCCGCGTTCGACGATCCCCAGATCCCGCCGCTGGTCGCGGCGATTCGTGCCGACGCCGGCTATCTCCCGGAACTTGCGCTGGTCGCCGAGACGAACAATGGCGTCGTCGGACAGATCATGGTGAGCGCCACCGACCTGATGACCGACGAACATGGGCGATTGCGGATCCTCATGCTGTCGCCCCTTGGGGTGGATCCCGGCTGCCAGGGGCAGGGGATCGGCTCGGCGCTCGTCCAGGCCGCACTCGAGATCGCGGACGCGCGGCCGGAACCCATCACGATTGTCCAGGGCCACCCGGGCTACTACCCGCGCTTCGGCTTCGTTCGGGGCCGGTCGATCGGGATCCTGCCGCCCTCGCATCTCGGTCCGATCGACCAGGCCTGGATGGCTCGCCCCGGACCGACCTGGACGCCGGCCCTTCGGGGACGCGTGGCGTACCCCCAGCACTTCCTCGACCTCGACTGAGGCGCGGTGCGCCGGTCGGCATCGGGCCCGGCGGGGCCCGTGGCGGAAGCGCATCCGACGCACCAAACGACGGCCGAACCTGCCTGCGAACCGAGGATTCCGCCCAATCGGGCCCGTTCGGACGCCATCCGGCGCACCGGCTGCACCGTTCGTCCGCGGGGCCCGCAATCCATCGTCGTTTGGTGCGCCCCATGCACCGAGGCATCAGGCGCGGCGCCGTTCCTGACCATTCACGGCCTCCGGCGACCCGGCCTCCGCGCGCGCTCGACGGCACGGGTTGTGCGGCAGCCGGGACTGCGTTGACTTTCGGGTCGGGCCGCGTATCGTCGCCGACATCCGTCACGCCGCGGAGGGAGCGGCCGAGCGGTGACCTGCGTCCTCGCGTTCCACCTCAGAGGTCCGTTCGCGCCCCCAGCGCGTCCAGTGGAGGAGGAGATCGTGGCGGAATCGCCCCAGGATCAGGCTGCGCGCGACGACGCGCACCTCGAATCGCTCGGGATCAAGCCGGAGCTGAAGCGATCGCTCGGCTTCCTGTCCAACTTCGCCGTCGCCTTCAGCTACATCAGCGTCTCGACCGGCACCTACACGCTGATCGCCCTCGGGCTCGGGATGGGCGGCCCCGCGTTCTTCTGGTCCTGGCCGCTCGTCGTCCTCGGCCAGACATTCGTCGCCCTGAACTTCTCCGAGCTGTCCAGCCACTTCCCGGTCGCGGGCTCGATCTACCAATGGTCGAAGCGCCTGAGCCACCGGACGCTCGGCTGGTTCACCGGCTGGTTCTACTTCTGGGCAGGCGTCCTCACCGTGACGGCCGTCGCGGCGACCGTCCCGCTCGTCCTCTCGTCGATCTTCGGCTTCGACCTGTCGGCCGCCAGCCCGATCCCCGCGATGAACAACCTCGTCTTCTGGGGTCTGCTGTCGCTCCTCATCAGCACCTTGATCAACGCCTTCGGCGTCCGGCTGCTGTCGATCGTCAACAACATCGGCGTGGCCGCCGAGATCCTCGGCATGGTCGTCTTCGCGGTGATCCTGCTGATCGTCGGCCGGGTCCAGCCGATCTCGATCCTGACCACGACGGCCGGCGTCGAGACGCCCGAGACCGGCGGCTACCTGCCGGTGTTCGCGATCGCGATGTTCATGAGCCTGTTCGTCGTCTACGGCTTCGACACCGCCGGGACCTTCGGCGAGGAGACCATCGACGCGAGCCGCCAGGCGCCCCGCGGCATCCTGACCGCGATCTGGGTCTCGGGCGCCATCGGAGCGATCTTCCTGCTCGCCGTGCTGCTCGCGACGCCGGACCTCCAGGCCTCGTTCAAGGATCCGGCCCCGATCGCGACCGCGATCAAGGCCGGCCTCGGAGAAACCTTCGGTTCGGCCTACCTCTGGGTGATCTTCCTCGCGGTGTTCGTCTGTACCACGGCGATCCAGGGCGCCACCGCGCGCCTGATGTTCTCGATGGGGCGCGACCGGCGGATGCCGCTGGGCTCCATCTGGGGATCGGTCAACAGCATGTTCCGGACGCCGGCCAACGCGGCCGTCGCCGTGGGGGTGATCGCCGCGATCCCGTTCCTCGTGACGGACAGCCCGGCGGTCCTCGCAGCGGGCGCGACCGGCCTGATCTACCTCAGCTACCTGATGTGCAACACGGGCGTCCTCTTCGCCCGGGTCCGCGGCTGGCCGCGCCAGGGCGCCTGGTTCAAGCTCGGCGGATGGGGCCTCGTGATCAACGTCCTGGCGATCGTCTGGGGCCTGGTGATGACGATCAACTTCGCCATCTGGGCCGATCCGAACATCTGGGGCAACTTCGCGGCCAACCGCAACCTGACGAACCCGTCGCTGACCGCTATCACCTCGGGTGGGAAGCCGATCAGCTGGATGCCGGACATCCCGTTCTGGGAAGGCACGGTCATCCTGATCCTGATCGTCGGGGCCATCTACTACGCCGTGACACAGCTCCGCCGCACCGAGGCGCCCGAGGCCGATCGCGCCACGGGCGAGGCGGTGATCGGCTGACCGGTCGCCGCTCCAGTCGCGTTCTGCGGCGGCGCGCCGGTCCCCGGCTCGCCGCCGCCTCATGTCCATGAGCTGACGATGATCGAGGGCCCGGAGGAGCCGCTCCACGGCGAGCTCCGAGACGAGCTCGTCCGGGCGATGCAGCGCGTGCCGGAGCTGGCCGGCCGCGAGCTGACACTCACGGCGCTCTCGGGCGGGATCACGAACCGGAACTTCCTGGTGACCGTGGCGGGCGGCGGGGATCGCTATGTGATCCGCCTCGCCGGCAACGACACCCACCTGCTCGGGATCTCCCGCGAGGTGGAACATGCCGCGACGGTCGCTGCGGCCGGCGTCGGGGTCGGGCCGGAGGTCATCGCCTTCATTCGGCCCGAGGGCTACCTCGTCACCCGCTTCATCGAGGGCTCGCCGGTCTCGGACGAGGCGGTCCACCGTCCCGAGACGATCGAGCGGGTGGCGATCTCCCTCCGGCGGATCCACGACGGGCCGGCGATCCCGGGCCTGTTCGTCCCGTTGCGGATCGTCGAGGCGTACCGGGCGCTGGCCCTGGCCCGCGGCGTCCCGATCCCTGCCGAGTACGACCTGTCGGTGGCCACCGGCCGGCGGATCGAGCTCGCATGCCTGGCGAACCCGATCGAGCTCCGGCCCTGCCACAACGACCTGCTGAACGCGAACTTCATCGACGACGGGCAACGGATCCGGATCGTCGACTGGGAGTACGCCGGCATGGGCGACCCGTTCTTCGACCTCGGAAACTTCTCGATCAACCACGAGCTCACGGCGGACGAGGACGCCGCGCTGCTGGGTGCCTACGACGGTCCGGACCACGTGCCCGATCGGCCGGCCCGCCTTGCACGGCTGACGCTGATGCGGGTCGTGTCGGACTTCCGCGAGGCGATGTGGGGCGTCCTCCAGCAGGGGATCAGCACGCTCGACGTCGACTTCGTGGCCTACGCCGGCGACCACTTCGACCGGCTCCTCGCGGAGGCGGCCACGCCGCGCTTCGAGCGCGCGCTGCGGCACGCCGCCGGCTGAGGCCCTCGCCACGCGGGCGAGTCGGGAGCGGCCAGCTGCCTGGCGGGCGCGACCGCGGCTCGCCTCGGTACCCTTCGGCGGATGGAGGAGCAGCGCTCGGTCGGTCGCCAGGTCGCGCTGGTCGTCGTCGTCTTCGTCGCGACGTTCGCCCTGCTCGCCGGCACCCGCGCCCTCGTCGGCCCCTCCGGGGCCGCCGAGCCATCGAGCACGCTCGCCTCGCCCGGCGCCATCCGGTCCGTGGCGCCCGGCGGATCCGGGGACGGCTCGACCGGCAGCGCGCTCCTCGCCCCGTCGTTCGGCCCGGACCCGACGGGCACGGTCGTCATCACCGGCGCCGGCGACATCGCGATGTGCGGCTCGGACGGCGCCCGCCAGACCTCGGACCTGCTGATCAACCAGCCGGGCGGCATCTTCACCGCCGGCGACAACGCCTACGAGGACGGGACCGCCCGGCAGTTCGCCGACTGCTACGAGCCGACGTGGGGCCGCGTCAAGGATCGGACGATCCTGCCGGCCGCCGGCAACCACGACTGGAACACGCCCGGCGCGGCGGGCTACCTCGGGTACTTCGGCACGATCGCCGCGCCCGCCCGGGTGACCTGGTACTCGCGCGACATCGGCGCCTGGCACGTGGTCGTCCTCGACTCCGACTGTGTCCAGGTCGTCGGCTGCGGCCTCGACTCCGCCCAGGGTCGCTGGCTGGCGGCGGACCTTGCTGCGAGCTCCGCCCGCTGCACGTTGGCCATCTGGCACCATCCCCGCTTCACCTCGGCCGAGCGCGGCAACAACGACCAGGTCGGCCCGTTCTGGGACCTGCTCCAGCGCGACGGCGCCGAGCTCGTCGTGAACGGCCACGAGCACGACTACGAGCGGTTCGCGCCGCAGGACCCGAGCGGCCGCCAGGAGCGGCCGGGCGGGATCCGCGAGATCGTCGTCGGGACCGGTGGGGCGGAGCTGACGGGCTTCCCCCGCACGGCGGCCAACAGCGAGTTCCGGATGGCCGGGACCTACGGCGTCCTCCGCCTGACGCTCCACCCCGCGAACTACGACTGGGAGTTCCTGCCCGTGACCGGCGAGATCGCCGACTCCGGCAGCACGCTCTGCCACTGAGCCGGTCCCACGCCCCGGGCCGCGACACGGCCCGACGACGGCGCCACGCGGCCGATACCCTGCGCGCATGGTGGACCACGCCCGGGCGGTGATCATCGGCGGCGGCGTCGGCGGGACGTCGATCGCCTACCACCTCGCCGAGCGCGGCTGGACCGACATCGTCCTGGTCGACCGGGCGGAGCTCACGTCCGGCTCGACGTTCCATTCGGCCGGCCTCGTCGGTCAGCTCCGGAGCTCCGTGACCCTGACGACGATGATGATGTACGGCGCCGGCCTGTACCGGCGTCTCCGCGACGAGACGGGCGTCGACCCGTCGTGGCATGAGGTCGGCTCGCTCCGGCTCGCCTCCACCCGCGCCCGCTTCGAGGAGCTCCAGCGCCAGGCGAGCTGGGCGAAGACGTTCGGCCTGCCGCTCGAGCTGATCGGGGCCGACGAGGCGCGAGACCGCTTCCCCTTGATGTCGACGGACGGCGTGCTCGGGGCGGTCTGGCTCCCGACCGACGGCTGGCTCGACCCCTCCGGGCTCGCCATGGCCCTGGCGGCCGGCGCGCGCCGGCGCGGCGTGACGATCCGGACCAACACCCGGGTCGTCGAGGTCGGCGTCGAGCGCGGGCGCGTGGCGGGTGTCGTCGTGGAGCTCCGGGACGGCTCGCACGAGACGATCGCCGCCGATGTCGTCGTCAACGCCGGCGGGATGTTCGCCCCGGAGATCGGCCGGCTCGCCGGGGTCACGATCCCGATCATCCCGATGGCCCACCAATACCTCTTCACGGAGGCGATGGAGGGTGTCCATCCAGGGCTGCCGCAGCTCCGCGACCCGGACAACCTCGTCTACTTCCGGGAGGAGGTCGGCGGGCTCTGCATGGGCGGCTACGAGCGCAACCCGATGCCGTGGTCGCTCGACGGCGTCCCGCCCGACTTCAACGGCAAGCTGCTCGCGCCGGACTGGCCGCGGTTCGAGGAGATCATGGCCGGCGCCGTCCGGCGGGTCCCGTCGATCGCCGACGCCGGCGTGGCCCGGATGATCAATGGCCCCGAGGGGTTCACCCCGGACAACGAGTTCATCCTCGGCGAGAGCGAGGTTCGCGGCTTCTTCGTCGCCGCCGGGTTCTGCGCCCACGGGATCGCCGGCGCCGGCGGAATCGGCCGCCAGGTCGCGAGCTGGATCGTCGACGGCGAGCCCGAGCTGGACCTGTGGCACATGGACATCCGCCGGTTCGGCGGCCACCACTGGCGGTCGCGCGAGTGGACCCTGGCCCGGACGACCGAGGTCTACGCGACCTACTACGACATCCACTATCCGAACGAGGAGCGGCAGGCGGGCCGGCCGCTTCGCACGGCCCCGGCGTACGAGCGGCTCCGCGCGCTCGGCGCCGTCTTCGGCGAGAAGTCCGGCTGGGAGCGGCCGAACTGGTTCGAGCCGAACGCGGACGACCCGCGTTTCGGGGGCCGCGCGGCGCTGGAGCGGCTCCGGCCGCGTGGCTGGGCCGGCCAGCACTGGAGCCCGGCGATCGCTGGGGAAGCGCTGGCGACCCGGACCGATGCCGGCCTGTTCGACGAGACGAGCTTCGCCAAGCTCGAGGTCGTCGGGCCCGGCGCGTGCGCATTCCTGGACGGGATGGCGGCCAACGCCGTGGACGTTCCGGTGGGGCGGATCGTGTACACCTCGCTCCTCAACCGCCGGGGCGGGATCGAGTGCGACCTGACGATGACCCGGATCGCGGCGGATCGCTACTTCCTCGTCACCGGCACGGCGGTCGGCCAGCACGACCTCGCCTGGCTCCGATCGCACCTGCCGACGGACGGGAGCGTCCAGCTGAACGACCTGACGTCCGGGCGCGTCTGCTACGGGCTGTGGGGACCGCGCGCCCGCGACATCCTCGCCCCGCTCACCACGGACGACCTCTCGGACGCGGCGTTTCCGTTCCTCACCGCGCGACCGATCACCCTCGGGCGGGTGCCGGTGCTCGCCCTCCGGGTCACCTACGTCGGCGAGCTCGGCTGGGAGCTGTACGCCCACACCGAGTTCGGGCCGGCCCTCTGGGACACGCTGATGGAGGCGGGCCGGCCACACGGGCTGACACCGGGCGGCTACCGGGCCATCGACGCCCTCCGGCTCGAGAAGGGCTACCGCCTCTGGTCGACCGACATCACGCCCGACGAGACGCCCTTCGAGGCGGGACTCGGGTTCGCCGTCGCGCTCGACAAGGAGGCGGAGTTCATCGGGCGCGACGCCCTTGTCCGGGCGCGCGAGGCCGGGCCGCGGAAGCGTCTCCGCTGCCTCGTCCTCGACGACCCGCGTTCCGTCTGCCTCGGCAACGAGCCGGTCCGGGTCGACGGCCGGATCGTCGGCCGGGTGACGTCGGGCGGCTTCGGCTACGCCGTCGAGCGCTCGATCGCCTTCGCCTACCTCCCGCCCGACGCGCCGATCGGAACGCGCGGCGAGATCGACGTCTTCGGGGAATGGGTCGGCTTCGAGGCCGTCCGCGACCCGCTCTGGGACCCGACGAACGCGCGGATCCGGTCGTGAGCGCGACGCCGGAGGATCCGCGCATGCTGCACGACCAGTCGGGCGGGTTCGGCGCGATGTGGAGCGCCGGGTTGCTGGCCGTGCCGGAGCCGGAAGCCGAGGCGTGGCTCGGCCTCGCCCTGGCCGCCTGCGACGAGGCCGACGAGATCGCCCGATCGGTCTTCCGGCGCGACCTCGAGGTCCGGACGAAGCCGGACCGGACGTACGTGACCCAGGCGGACACGGCCATCGAGCGGCTCGTCCGGAACCGGATCCTGGCGGCGTTCCCGGACCACGGGCTCGTCGGCGAGGAGTACGGGATCGAGGCCGGCGAGGCCCGGACGCGCTGGTACATCGACCCGATCGACGGCACCCACAACTTCATCCGCGGCGTGCCCGTGTTCGGGACGCTCCTCGCGGTCGAGCACGCCGGCGAGCTGCAGGCTGCGGTCGTCTCGGCGCCCGCGCTCCACGAGCGCTGGTGGGCCCGGCGCGGCGGCGGCGCGTGGGCCCGGAGCATCGACGATGCCGCGCCGCGCCGGATCGCGGTGTCCAGCATCGCCTCGCTCGACGACGCCCAGGTCCTGTTCGGGTCGATCGTGGACCTGGACCGGTCCGGCGAGGCACCGGGCTTCCGGGACCTGATCGCGTCGGTCTGGCGCGAGCGGGGTCTCGGCGACTTCTGGGGCTACGCGCTGCTCGCGGAAGGTGCGGCCGAGGCGATGATCGAGGTCGACCTGTCGGCCTGGGACGTGGCGGCGCCGCTCCTGCTGGTCGAGGAGGCGGGCGGCCGGGTCACCGACTTCCACGGCCGGCGGGCGCTCGACAGCGGGACCTTCCTCGCCACGAACGGCCACCTCCATGACGAGGTCCTGGCCACCCTGCGCGGCACCTGACGGCGCCTCAGTCAAACGTGAAGCGCGTCGGGTCCTTCATGAAGCTCGTCCAGGCGATGACCTTCCGCGGCGTGATCGCGATCGGACCCGGCCCGGCGTAGCTCTCGGCGGTCATCCCGTACTCCGGGAACTTCGCGTTCGAGATCGCGGCGAGCTTCGCGGCCCGTTCGTCGTCCATGCCGTTCAGGATCTCGGCCTCGCCGTCGACGATCACGACGTCGTCGCCGCCGTCGAGGTGGACCGACACCTGCGGGTTCGCCGCCAGCTCCCGGACCCACTGGGTCTCGAGCGCGCCACCGACGTAGAGCACGCCTTCGAGGTAGATCCCGTCGACCGGCCGGACGCGCGGGCGCCCGCTGGCGCCCACGGTGACGATCCAGTAGACGCGATCCGCGCTCAGGCGCTCTTCCACGTGGCTCCAGTCCACGTGGCCGGTCGCCTTGCCGATGCCGTACTCCTCGGGCATCTCCGGTCGATCGACGCGCGGCGGACGGCGATGGGTGGGTTCGGCGGACGGCCCGGACACGGCAGGTCCTCCAGCGGGCGGGGGCGACCATCCTACCCGTCGGCGAGCGGTGAGCCCGGGTCGCGTGTGGTCAGCCGGTCTCGCGGGTCTGTCGCGGGAAGCGGGCTATCTGCTCGCGGGCGGCGTCGAGGTCGGCGGCCGTGAGCAGGACCGGTCCGCCGAGACGCTCCGCGCGCCAGGCGAGCGTCGCCAGCTCCTCGACCCGCTCCGCACGCCCGAGCGCGCTGGCCAGGGATCCACCCACGGCGATCGCGCCATGGTTCGCGAGCAGGCAGGCGTTGTCGGCGCCGAGCGCGGCGATCGCGTGGTCCGCCAGCTCGCGCGTCCCGAAGGTCGCGTAGGCGGCCACCCGCAGCGTGTCGCGGCCCGGGGCGACCAGGAGCGCCATCACGTAGTGGACCGCGGGGATCTCGCGCCGGGCGATCGCGAACGTCGTCGCGAACGGCGAGTGGCTGTGGACGATCGCCCGGACGTCGGGCCTGGCGCCGAACACGCCGACGTGGAGCGGCAGCTCGGAGCTCGGGCCGCGTCGCCCCTCGGACGGGCTGCCGTCCGCTTCGACGATCACGACGTCCTCGACGGTCAGCTCGTCGTACTCCATCGACGACGGGGTGATCGCGATGCGCCCATCGTCGAGACGGATGCCGACGTTGCCGGACGTGCCGACGGCGAGGCCGCGCTCCCGGAGCTGCCTCGCCACGCGGAC